>JBGTRS010000027.1:0-17322 GCA_041940665.1 Pyrinomonadaceae bacterium
TCCAAAAATTAAGGAGGTTTATCGTAATTTTCGGTTGAAATTTAATTGATCGGAAATCGGCGATACACAAAATATTATGAAGAAATCATCTAAATTTATGAGTCTGCGTTTTTTGTTGATAGAGTTAGCTATTTTTGCATTTACATTTTCAGCCTTTAGCCAAAATGTTACGCAACCGCGACCCGTGAGTCCCGCCGCCGAACTGACGCAAAAGATCGGTCTGACGGATATTACGGTAAATTATTCGCGTCCGCGTGTAACTTTAAACGGTACGGATAGAACGGGAAAAATCTGGGGGCAATTGGTCCCTTACGGTTTTTCAAAAATAAATTTTGCGTGTCAGTGCGAGATTCCGTGGCGGGCCGGAGCGAATGAAAACACGACCATCGAATTTACGGATGATGTAAAAATCGAAGGAAAATCTTTGCCGGCTGGAAAATACGGTCTGCATATGGCGATCTATCAAGACAGTCGGGCGACTCTGATCTTTTCAAAAAATCACACGTCGTGGGGCAGTTTTTTTTATGATGCGAAAGACGATGTTTTAAGGGTTGACGTCAAAACCAAGGAAGTTCCGCACACGGAAGTTCTGACCTACGATTTTACGGAGATGGACAACGATTATGCGGTTTTGGCTTTGTCCTGGGAGAAAAAGCAAATTCCGTTTAGGATCGAAGTTGATGTGCATAAGATCGTTCTGGCGAATTTCCGGAACGAATTGAAATCGCTTCCCGGTTTCGGCTGGCAGGGTTTTCAATCCGCCGCAAATTATTGCCTGAATAACAACATCAATCACGAAGAGGCTCTGCAATGGGCGGACATTGCCGTTCAGAGAAATAAATCATTTCCGACGCTGACAACCAAAGCCGGACTGATGTTCCAGATGGGCAAACAGGATGAAGGCGATAAAATGCTGGATGAAGCCGTCGCGTTGGGCAATAAGCAACAGATCAACGGACTCGGCTATCAACTTCTGGGTTTAAAGCGGTATAAAAAAGCGATCGAGGTTTTTCAAACAAACATTAAAAACGACCCGAACGATCCGAACGGGTATGACAGTCTCGGCGAGGCTTATAAACAGGCCGGCGATAAAGAAAATGCGGTCAAAAATTTACGCAAAGCACTTTCGATGAATCCGCCCGCGAATGTCAAAGCCAACTCGGAAAAATTGTTGAAAGAATTGGGTGAAGACCTTTAGACAGTCGGCAGTTGGCAGTAGCAGTTGGCAATAGAAAAAATACTGCCAACTGTTACTGCTACCTGCCTTTATTTTCTAATCAAAACTCTCGAAGTTCCGGCGTTTCCGTTGGCATCAAAGACGCGAAGGGCGATGGTGTATTCGCCCGCATCTTTCAAATTCAGGTTGATCGTAAAACGCTCGGAGCGGCTGTCGGAAATGCCGTCGTCTGCGTAAACGGTCGTCCATTTTCCGCCGTTGACGTTGTATTCCGCCCGGTTGATAAAACTTGAATGTTCTTTTGCTTCAAAAACTACGCGGACATTTTCGCCATTGACGGCCGGATTTCCGACCGTCGCAACCGTCGGTGCGGTGTTGTCTATATCGAACGGCTCGCTTACCTTTTCGCCGGAGAGTGCCTGCGACGCGGGATTTGAAGGCGAATCGTTGGCGACGATCTTAAAAACATATCGTCCGTCGGCGAGGGCGAGACCGTCAATCGTATAAAATGTATCGCGTAAGTTTTCCCGCAGAAGTTTGAAGTTTGTCTCATTAACCTCGCGGTAATAAATGGAGTAAAGAAGATCGTCATCGTTGCGGTCTTCGGCTTTCCATTGCAGAGATTTTGCTCCGCTTTGAAAAACCTTTCGCGGAACGGCGGGCGGTATGACGATTCCGAAATCGGCCGGATCGAGTCCCAAGGTCTGTATGTTCGCGTCGACCGGAACTTCCGGATTCGAAGCAAGTCCGACATTCGTCGGGAGAATTTCGATCGAAAGAACTTCCGGCGGAATGTTCCGCGGCAGGAAGGAAACATTTACTTCATAAAGTGCGGCTTCCGTCGGCGAATTTTTCAGAACCGCCCGCCATTGCAGGAATTGTGCCTTCGGGCTGGAAATTTTAACGCCCCGTTGATCGGTTTGAGCGTTGCTCCAATCCGACCAGGTTTCATTCGGTTCGGCGGTGTTGCCGCTGCGGGTTTGAATCTGCATATTTCCGTTTGAACGCCACCAGATCGTTCCCCACGAAGCCGTCGTTTTCGCATCAAGCACGGGTGATTCAAAAACTCCTTCAGCGACCGATTCGCCGCCAAAACCGAAAAGTTTTCCCTGATTGCTCGTCGCTGCAAAAAGCCTGTTGCCGAAGGTTTTAATAGTCGATACCTGTTCTTCATCAGTCTGCAAAGTAAGTGTCGTTCTTCCGTCATTGCGGACGCTGTAAATTCTTCCTTTGTCGGATGTGCCAATGAGAACGCCGTTTCCCGTGAGATGAGCATAAACGGAAAACGCCGTGATCTCATCCGATTTCCAGATAATATCGTTTCCGCCGTCCGGCAGGATTCGGTAAACAGCGGATTTTGCCGACGAAAGATCGTAACGGCTTTTTTCGGCTTTCGGTGTTTTGTTGCCGTTATTTTTCTTTTCGACCGAAACGGTTTTGTTTTCAGCTTTTTTATCCTCCGGTTTCTTTTCGGCGGTCGACGCCGATTCGCCGAGAGCCAGAGCGTAAACCGAACCGTCAACGCCGACCGCTAGTTCGTGAATTTCCCGTAAGGGGGAATCGAGCAGAGCGAACGGTTTACCGTCAGAGGAAAAGCGTAAAACTAAGCCATCCGAATCGGTTCCGGCGTAAAGATTACCGTTTTTGTCTGTCGCTAAGGAAATAATGTGAGTTTCGCTCGTATCGAAAAGCAGGGAATTTGCCGGGTTTGCATTCGCCGATCGGACTTTATAAATTTTTCCGTTTTCGCCCGTGCCGACCGCTAAAGTACCGTCCGTCAAAGCCGCCAGCGACCAGATGTATTTTTCCTTCGGCTCAAAATAGACGCTTGCCTGTCCGTTTGAGGAAATTTTATAAACTTTCCCGTCGGGCGAAGTTCCGGCATAGACGTTTCCGTCCGTCCCGATCGCCAATGCCGAAACATTCAGTTCCGCCGTATCATAAAGAAGCGTGCCTTTTCCGCCGGCATCAACCTTAAAGATTTTCCCGTCGCCACCCGTTCCGAGATAGAAGTTTCCCGAACTATCAACCGCACTCGACCAGATGAAAGGCTGTTCGGTTTTGAAAACCTCGTTCAATTTCTGGGCAAGCATTATCGAGCCGTTATCTCTTATGGATACGCCTCTCGCGTCGCCTTTCGAAATATCTTCACGCGAATTGACCGCCCAGATCGAAGGTTCACCCGCCTTTATGGAAAATACGCATAAAAGCCATAAAAAAACTATGCAATAAATTTTGTTCATCAGATTTTTTCTTTACAAAACTCAGATTCTCTTCGCCGCCGAAAATTTTAAAGCCTTTTTCGCTAAAGCCAACTTTACTTAAAACATTTTGCGAGAAAGAAATTTTGGGTCAGTCAGAGCAATTATTTCACTAAACACTATATTCCGGAAGCGGATCGCATTTCAAATGCTTAGAATTAAACGGCTTGAATCGGGAATAGTTTCGCTTTCCTTCAAATTTATACGCTTTTGGTTTTTTGTTTGGCCGGTTTTTCCGTCAAAATTTCTGCTTGCGGTTTCGCTTCGATGAATTTGAGAGCCTCTTCGAGTTCCTCCGCATCGCCGGTGATCAATCTCGCACATCTTTCGCGGGTCAGATAAGCCCAGAACCATTCGGATAAAACCCACAGCCGGTTGCGGAAACCGATGAGCGAAATGACATGGACGAAAAGCCAGGCCAGCCACGCCAAAAATCCGGTCATCTTGAAACGTCCGGCTTCGACGATCGCCCGGTTGCGTCCGATCGTCGCCATCGAGCCTTTGTCCCAGTATTCGAATTCCACCCGCGGTTTTCCTTTTAGATCATTCAAGATATTTTCGCACGCCGTTTCCGCCATCTGAATTGCAGCCGGAGCGACGCCCGGCACAAGTTCGCCCGATTCCTGTTTGAGATGAACCATATCGCCGATGACGAATATGTTTTTATGTTTCGGCACGGACAAATCTTTTTCAACATAGACTCTGCCCTGTTTATCGGTTTCCGCGTCCAGATCTTTGCCGAGCGGCGAAGCCGAAACGCCCGTTGCCCAAACCGCCACACTCGTATCAACCCATTCCTCGCCGACTTTTACTTCACCGGGGCGGATGTCGGTGACAAAACTGTTTAAGCGAACCTCAACGCCCAAATCTTCCAGATCATTTTTCGCCCGTTCCGAAAGATCGGGTGAAAAACTGTTCAGAATTCTGTCCGCTCCTTCATAAAGGATGACCCGGGCATTTTTCGTATCAATTGCCTTAAAGTCTTTGGCCAGGGCCAGACGGGCGATACCGGCAATCGCTCCGGCCAGTTCAACTCCGGTTGCACCGCCGCCGACTATTACAAAGTTGAGCGGTTCGTGTTCACCCGTCAGAATAGCGTCGCGTTCCGCCAATTCAAACGCCAGCAAAACCCTTCGGCGAATCTCCAGAGCGTCTTCCACCGTCTTCAGACCCGGTGCCGATTCTTCCCAATCGTCATTGCCGAAATAAGAATGTCTCGCCCCGGCCGCCACGATCAGATAATTAAACGGTATGACCGACTCATCCTGCAATCTGACGAATTTCTTTTCCGTTTCGATTTTCACTGCTTCGCCCAAAACGACCTCGACGTTTTTCGCCTTGTGCAAGATCCGGCGGATCGGCGAAGCGATCTCGCCCGGCGATAGAACGGCGGTCGCCACCTGATAGAGCAGGGGCTGGAACGTATGATGATTCTTGCGATCAATGAGAGTTACTTCCGTTTCCGTATTTTTCAACTCTTTCGCCGCCTGCAAACCGCCGAAACCGCCGCCGATGATGACGACTTTCGGTTTTTTATCTGAATTGGTCATAGCTTTCACCTCCACCTATCATACCTTACGATAAAATTTAGTGAAACGTTTCACAAGCTGATTTTGATCACCGATCAAATGATTCCGTTAATTTTTGTAACTTTATCGTTCTCGAGGTAAATATAGGTTTCGTCATAATTGTAAAAATCAAAATAAACCCAATCTGCTCCGAAAGTCCATTTTTCATTTTCCTTATCTCTACTGATGCTTGTCGGAAAGCCCAGATTTTTGATCAAATCAAGTTTCGTATCCAAGGAATTGTCATAGGGATAATAGTCTTCTTTAAAACGCTTGTTTTTTGAAAAGGCAAGTTTGAATGATTTATGGAAGGTTTTCCTTGAATCATTTTTGAGATAAACATCAAATTCCCTTTTGTCAGCGGTTTGAAACTTTAATTTCGCCCAGTTTTTTTCGTCAGATAATTCAAGTAGTTTGATTTTTGTATCTGTTTTAAGATGGGCAGAGAAAACACAGATTTCTTCACTTGGAGAAATGTCAGTGGGCGTTATTTCAATCTTACAATTACCTTCTGTCGCCAAAACGAATTTTGTCCAATAACTCATTCCGACAAACTTTTCTGTTTTAATTTTTGTTTGTGAAAACGCACTTATAGTCGATGCCAAAACAGAGATGATAATTATTATTTGTATTTTCATAATTTAACTTCCGACATATTTTGCATAGACCGAACGGGCAACGCTTTGGTCGTCAGTTCCTTTGATGATCGCCCGGGCATCTCTGAAAACGGTTAGTTCAAAGTCTTTTAGCTTTAGACGCAGTAGGTATTCGTTGAGTTTTATTTCGCCCAGGTTTTCTAATTTGTTGGCCAAAACGGGAAGATCAATTTCCGTCCGGTTCGGCGGTTGGATCTGAACGGCATCGCGTCCGCAAAGAGTCGTGAAAAAATCCTGATTTACGGCTTCGAGAAATTCAAAATCTCTTTGTCCGCAGGTTTTGCAATCTTCGTTCGGTTTACCGGGTTTGATTTTTCGCCAATCGTTTTCCCAAACGTCGAACTGCATCAAGGATCCGTGCAGTTTGTCGATGTTGCCGGTGAGAATTTTCAACGCTTCCGCGACCTGAACGGCGGAAATCGTCGCAATGATCGGCTGAATAACGCCCGCCGTGTCGCAGGTCGGCGAACTACCCGCCGAAGGAATTTCCTCAAAGATGCAACGCAGACAAGGCGTTTCGTTGGGAATGATCGTCATTGTCGTCCCGTAAGAAGAAACTGCCGCACCGTAGATCCAAGTTTTATTTAATTTCACGCAGGCATCATTGACCAGATACCGCACCTGAAAATTATCCGTGCCGTCCAAAACGAGATCGGCATCTTTGATAAAACTCTCGATATTGGAATTATTGACATCGGCGACGATTGCTTCGATCTCGATTTCCGAATTGATCTTAAAAAGCCGATCTTTTGCCGCCATCGCTTTCGGCAGACGCTCGTTTGCATCCTTTTCCGAATAAAGCGTCTGTCTTTGCAAGTTGGAAAACTCGACAAAATCCCGGTCAACAATTCTTAAAAAACCGACACCGGCACGAGCCAGCATTTCGGCGTGTGAAGCTCCCAACGCACCGCAACCGACGAGCAAAACGCGGGAATTTAGAAGTTTCTCCTGTCCGTCTTTGCCGATCGGCTGATATAAAATCTGGCGGCTGTAACGATTGTTCAACACAATTTTGAGATTACCACATTATTTTAATAAAGTGTCAGTAGCCCGCCCGTGAGGAAGGGCTTTTGTGCAAAAGTTGTTAGACACAAAACAAAAGCCCTCCTTTATAGTCGGGCTACTGACACTCATTAAAAAATACTCCGAAAACTAACCCAAAATAAAATCTATAAAATCCCGAATCGCGTAGCTTGTTTTTGAGTTTGGGAAATCCGAACGCGATTCGTGTTTGAAGCGATCAACGGAAAATTTGAATTGTTCGGTTCGCAGTTTTTCTCTCTCAGCCTCGATATTGGCCATCTCTTTTTGGCGGGAATATTCCATTCCGCCTTTGCGGATGAATTCGATGATTTTCGGCAGTTCGTGGGCATCGAACCAGACGCCGTGATTTTTGCAAGTGTCGATAACCACGCCGGAGATTTTCGCAAAATTGTTGCGGTTCATCAGTTGTTTGCATTTCGGGCAGGGAACATACTGAACTTTTTCGTATTTCGGATGATGGAGGATTTCGTCGAGCTTTTTCAAAATCGCCGATTGATTTTCGCGGCTCGCACAGATCGTTTCGAAGGTATCAATGTCCGTCCAGATTCCTTCGCATCTCACGCATTCGGCGAGTTTTATTTCGTCAACTTCGATCATCTGCATTTTTACTTTGCAACGCGGGCAATCGCCTAAATTATTTTCATCAAAAACACTCGCGGCCACCGCTTTTTCGCCGCAGAGCGGACAGAATTTACTGCCTTCAAAGATCGTCCCGAAACAGGACGAACAGGACATAGTTTTCAAACGCGAACGGCAATGACTGCAAGTCACCGACTTATCGGCAACCGCCGCTCCGCAATTCGGACAATTTAATGCTTCTACTTTCATAAATTTATGGATGATTGTTTGCCCGCCAATTACGCGAATAGACACGAATAAGAAAAAAAATATTACTTTTTTTATGAGAACTATTAGCCAAGATTAGCGTAATTAGCGGGCAAAATCTTACTTTAATCTTTGAAGTGCGGCTTGGCTCATCAGTTTCATCGGTGCTTCTAATCCAGTCCAAATCTCGAACTGCTTCATTCCTTGTGCGACCAGCATTGCCAAACCGCCGATGGTTGGAACTTCGACGCTTTTGGCTTCTCGCATCAAGAGCGTTTCAAAAGGATTATAAACCAAATCATAAACTAAGTGAAGATTTTTCAAGACTTCGGCTTTAGCTGGAGTTTGATTTTCAAGTTCGCCCTTCATGCCTAAAGGAGAGGCATTTACTAAAATATCTATGTCTTGTAATTCGTAATTCGTAATTCGTAATTCGCTTAGACTTACTTGAAATTCTTCGGCTAAACTTTGAGCTTTTTTGGGATTTCGGGCGAATATCGTCACATTTGCACCTTCTTTTTTGAGTGCGTAAATGCAAGCACGGGCCGCTCCGCCGTTGCCGATCACTCCGACGTTTACCTTCCTTAGATCGCCGTATGAATTTTTGAGCGGTTCGATAAATCCGTGGGTGTCGGTGTTGTAGCCGTAAAGTTTTCCGTCAATAATTTTGACCGTATTGACCGCACCGATTGTTTTGGCATCTTCGTCAATAAAATCGAGATGCTCGATAATCGCTTGTTTATGCGGAATCGTTACGCTAAATCCTTTTAAGTTCCACTCGATCTCGCGTGTTTCCGCCCGCACCATCCGTTTGATAAATTCATCCAGATTTTTAACTTCAAACGGAATATAAACGGCATTCAATCCGTGATGCTTGAACGCCGCGTTGTGCATATAGGGCGATAGCGAATGTGAAACGGGATTACCGACAACGCCGTAAACTTCGCTCTGTTCATCCAATTCTTTAACGCGGTAAACTTCCGTTAAATCTTTGGCGGAGATCTGTCCCGGTGCGGTTTCATTCCCTTCTTCGAGTGATGCGTAAGTAATCGGCGAACCGAACGCCAATCCCAAGATCCGCGTCCATTTTCCGGCTTCGCCCATCGCTATCGGAATTAATCGGACGATGTTCGGTTCGAGTTTAATTCCTATGTCCTTTTCTATCTTTTTATTTTTCTCGATTTTATCGGCAAGTAACCTGTCTTTTTCTGAATTATATACCTGAAATAAATTCCAAACCGCAATTGTGTCTGTAATATTCTTGGCTTGAAACGCGATTTTAACTATATGTGCATGAGTGTTTTTTAGTCTTTGGTAAAGTTCCTCAAGATTTTGTGGAACGCCTTCAAAATCGTGGTAAGAACAAATAATTGTGAAATAGAGCCAGTAAAATAAACTTTCAACTCGATCTTCTTCAACATCAGCCCAAGTTCCGTCAAATCCGCTATACCAAAAATAATCACTTTCGTCTTCGGATATTTCTCTTTGACCGCCGTGTTCTTTGCTTCTAAATGTTTGAATTACTTCATTATCGAATACTTCTGCAAGAATTTTTGAATGTATTGGCTCGGTCTTTTTGAAATCATCACGCTTAAATTCTTTTTTACTCAAGCAATCAAAACGCAATTCGATTACATCGGCAATTTGCTTCGCTTGTTTTATTTTTTCAATAAATTCATCAGCGGTTTCGGCACAGACCGAGACGCAGATTTTTCCGTTGTTCATTTATTTTCGGTTAAAATTAAACCCGCAAGGGCGGAAATCAAAAGAGCGATGACACCGATAGCGGCGGCGACAACGACAAATGTATCACCGCTTTGTTTGACGGCGATCGCCGTTAAGCCCCAGGCGATCGTTAGAGGATAAAAAACGGACGAGATCTTAAAACGCAAGATTACGCCGATGGCGGTCGCGGCGAAGATCAAAACCGCCCCGATGATCGAACCGACGGTTGCGGAAACCTGAACATTGAAATAGACGAAGGTGATCGCAAAATTCAGGATCGTGGCGACCGTTATCCAACCGAAGTAAATGTTAAAGGGAATTCTCGTCGTGATGAGTTCGGCGGTCGTTTCCGTATCTATCAAAACGGTGTTGATAAAAATAAGCGTTCCGAGCAAAACGAGCATTATCAGAAGGCTTACAGGAACGAGTTCGTAATGCCAGGCGTAGATCCAGGCCGAATTGGCGACGCAGTTCAGGATGTATGCGGTGCGTATCTTTTTGAAAAATTTGTTGTCCGTGTTCGAAGGCAAAGCCTGATAGATCGTGAACGCGATGAGGCCGAGATAGATCAAACTCCAGATCGAAAAAGCATAACCCGCCGGAGTTATGCCGGTCGTGTATTTATCGGAAAGTTCGCCCGTCGTTTTATTGTTGACGACGCCCGTTGCCGCCAGATAATTGACGAAGATGACGCCTGCCGTAGCGACAATGACGAGTATCTGTCTGATTTTTTCGTTCATATTTTTACCCCTTGTTTAGATTTTTTTATATTGAAATTATTCAATATAAAACTTAACTTAATCAAATTGTTGATGTATGATTGTTTGAAGAATACCTCAAACTGGCGAAAATATAAGGGCTTATCGGGATTTTGATGAAAATGTCGGTCAGGTTGACGATTTCGTATGAACTTTGCGGAAAACGTAAGACCGGATTTTTGAATCAGATAGCCTGAAGCCGTTGATTAACGGCGATTTTTTGAAAAACCGTAAATATAATGCTTCTGGCATCGTTTTTGCCTTAAATAAAAGCGGCACGTTGATAAACTTTCCTTTTGTGCCGGATCGTTTGAAAGGAAAGTGAATAATTTTAGATAAAATGAAAAAGCATTTAACAAAATTTATATTTTTATTAACGATGATTATAGGACTGACGATGGCAGTTTCGGCTCAGGATGACGATAAAAAGAAGAAGGAGCCGAAAAGACCCGATCCGCCCAAAATAGTCGTTCCTAAAAAACCGAAACCACCAAAAAACAACGACGATAAAAAGAAAAAGCCCGATGAAGAGCTTTCGAGATTTATCCGCGTTGAAGATATTTCGGAATTATCCTAAATTTCGGATTTTTTCCTCAATTCCGTATTTTTCTTTCCCCGTCTATTAAAAAATTCATAACTCATAAGGAGAGAAAAGCCAGTGAAAAATCATTTAACCAAGATATTTTTTATATTTGCCGCGTTGGTGTGTTTTTCCGTGACTGCTTCAGCTCAAAAAACGGACGATAACAATAAAAAGGGTGAGAGAAATCCGCCCGTTATCAAACCGAATGAAGATAGGAAACCGAAAAATAACGATACACCGAAAGATAAAGATAAAGACAAAAAACCGCAGATCATCGCTACGGCTGTCGAAGCCCGAGTCGGTGTAGATATTTCATAAAGATTGTCATAATTTGCTTCTTATTATGGAAAGGCAACTCTTTTTACTCGAAAAGAGTTGCCTTTTTTGTGTTTACGGGTTTCGTTTTTAGTTGAAGTTATAGACGATCAAACCACGGACTTTAACTTTTTCGCCCGAAAGAGTCGTCGGTGTAAAGGTGGATTGACGGGCCGCCTTGACCGCGTGGTTGACAAAAAGCTGATGTCCTTTGATAGCTTGGGCGGAAACGACATTGCCGTCTTCATCAATCAAAACCTGCACCGTCACCTGCCCGCGGAGTTGGACTGATTTTGCCGCCGCGGGATAGACGGGCATCACGAGGCGGACGGCTTTTCCGTTGACGACTCCGCCGGAAACGATTGTATTTTTCTTTTTAACGGGCGGCGGCGGCGGTTTGGGCACGTCCGTTATTTCCGGCTTTTCGTTTACCGGATTATTCGAAGGGCTTCTGTCTGTGAAAGTGACGCCAATGTCATTTGAAGATGATCTGTTGTTTTCCGAATTTGAAAATGCCGGAGGCGGGTCAGTATTTATCTTACCGATCTCAAAATAAGAATCCGGGCGTGCCTTTTCGCTTGAAGGCGTTGTTGAAATAGTTTGCGGAACTTCGGTCGGTGTTTCTTCGAGCCGCAGAATATTGGCGGTTCTGGTCGGAACTTCCGATTCGGAAACTTTTTCCGCTGACTTTTGAGAATTCTTTTTCGGTTCGGGCGGGGTCGGTCTATCTTCGGCGATCGGCATCGGCGAGATCAGACTGGAAAGGTCTATATTGTCTTGTCCCAAAGCCAAACTTTGACTAAAGAGACTGAATACCAATGCGAAAACCGCGACGCTCGTGATGATCGTTGAAGTTGCCAGAAACAATCTTCGCACCTTTTTATCTTCCTGTTCGGTATCTTTCGATTCGACTAATTTATCTAACATCTTAATTCCTCCTAAAAGAAATTCGGTGCCAAATCGAATAAAAAGGAATGTGTGATTTTTTTCGTGTTACCCGTTTATTTAGACACTGATTTGAGAAATTTGTTCCCGTAAGATAAAAAGAAAAAAGGTATGAAGCATTTTCAACAAAGCTTCATACCTTGAAATTTATAGATTATCGGAAAATTTTATCTTGAAATTTCCGTCATTCTTTGCGGCTGGATGTTCAGTTTGTTTTGTCCGGCTTTGATCGTGACCGGATAATTCCAGATCGCAAAACCGTTGCCGACCTTGTGGATGCCGAAAAGATAATAGGATTTCGGTTCGACGTTACTTATCTCGGCCTTACCGCTGCTGCCCGTCAAAACGTCGTATTTGACGTGATCGTTGATCGCTTTGAGAGCTTTTTCATTGAATTCTCCGTATCGGTCGGGATACAACACCGATAGCCCGAAAGAATTCGTCAAGGTTTGATTTTCGATGCTTTTCAAATTTGCCTCTCTTAAAATGCTCTCAAAATCCTTGTCCAGTAAATAAAATTTTTCATCTTCAACCGGAGTAACCTTTCCGTTTTTGTCGGCGACCTTGGCTTCCAACTCGACTTTTCCGCTGTCTTCGACCTGGGTCTGCGTATCGGCCGGCACGGTTTGCTGATTATCCGAATCGGGAATATCGGTTGTCGTCGGCGGTGCGACTCCGGTCGGAGTATCGGTGGTTCGAGCCGAACTGTCGCGGGTCGTTTGGCGTTGCGTTTCTGCCGCGATGTCTATATTGACATTTTCATTAGCATTATCATCGGTGCTTCTAAACAGCATTATAAATAAAACGATAAGAATGCCGACAAGAGCGATGACCGGAAAAATTAGCCATTTCGGAACTTCGCTTCTTTGTTCGGATGTTGTGTTGTGAACAACTTGTTCGGTTGCTGGTGTTTGTTTAAATGGGTGTCCGCAGTTCGGACACGCTTCGGCGGAAGTGGAAACCTCTTTTCCGCAATCAGGACATATCTGTAAAGCCATTTTTTGTATTCCTCCCTTAGTTCGATTTGTATTATGAGGTTAGCATTTTTTTTAGGTTTTGCCGAATTTATTTTAATTCACAAGCGAGTTTGACCAAATAAGGTGTTATTGAGTAAATATAATGAACGAATATTTCATAATCGTTATATATGGAAAAAGAAAATACCCAAAGATTCCGGATCTTGATGAAAATTTTTCGTTTATGGAAAACTTTTCGGGATAAGTTTGCGGCATCTCTGGATGTGAATCTGGAAAGAAAGGTCGAACTCTATATCGGGTTGCTGAAATCGGCGACTTTGCGGGATATAGTCTATTGGCTCCAGCTTCTTTTTTCAGCCGGAATTGCCACGCTCGGTTTGGTCTTAAACAGCACGGCGGTAATCATCGGGGCGATGCTTATTTCGCCTCTGATGGGGCCGATCCTTTCCGCCGGACTTGCCCTTTCGACCGGCGATTTGATTCTTGCCGTACGGGCTACCGCCAATTTGATTTTAAGCACGCTCGGCGGTGTACTTTTTGCTTTGATCCTGGTCGCACTACTACCTTTTAAGGATGTAACGTCGGAAATTGCGGCGAGAACCGAACCGAACACGCTGGATCTGGTCATCGCCCTTTTTTCGGGAGCGATCGGTTCGGTCGCCACGTGCCGCGAGGTAAAAGGCGTTGTTACGTCAATTCCGGGTGTGGCGATCGCCGTGGCTTTGATGCCGCCGCTGTGCGTTGTCGGTTTCGGTCTCGGTTATGCGGTCAGTTTTGCCGATTGGAGAGGAATCGAAATAGCCACGGGCGGCGGTTTGCTTTATTTAACAAACCTTGTAGCGATCACATTTACGGCCATGATCGTCTTCATTATGCTGCGGATCGACACGGCAAAAGTGCGTGAAAAGGTTCAGCTTTGGCGTGAAACGGACAGAGAACACGTTTTTTGGCGGAGTATCTTTTCAAAAATTCCGCAACTTGAACAGGCTCGCGAGATCCGCAGTTTTTCTCTGAGGCTTTTGATGATCCTCCTGCCTCTGCTTTTGATATTTATCCCTTTGAGTCAATCCTTTAGTAAATTACGGGCGGAAATAAAAGAACGACAAAATGAAGTCCGCATTCATCGGGCGGCGATGAACATCTGGCAGGAAAAATTTGAAAAACAGAATGATGCCGGTCCGCCGCGAAGCGATCTGGATGACTTGAAAGTCGATGAAAATAAAGGAAAAATTCAGATTTATCTGAGAATCTTTAACGATAATCCGTATTCGCAGGCGGAAAAAGAAAAATACGTGGCTTTGGTTGCACAAAAGCTGGATAAAAAAGAGGACGATATCGAACTTCAGCTGGTCGAGATTCCGACGTCGGCAAAAAGAGAGAGCAATCCGGTCATCCAAACCACTCCGACACCTCTGACGGTTGCTCAAACCCAGGCACAATATTTGGAAAAAATCCGAAGCAGTTTCAGCGGGTTTAGTTTGCCTTCTCCGGCATCTTTGATTGATTACGAAGTGGTCATCAGATCAAACAATTCGCAGAGACTTCATTTAACTTATCTGAGCAATCGGGATATTGAACAAGACGGCAAAAATCTTTTACTGCAAGACATTCGCAGACGTCTGAACTTACCGAATTTGGCAATAAGTTATCAAAGAATTGCTTCCGAAACACAAAAGATCGAATTTGATAGAAATAGTGAAGAACTCAGCGAGGAAGCGAGCGAAAGTTTGGAAAATGTCGCCCGCGTTTTGCGGGATCATCCGAATTTGAGATTGAGAATAATGCTCAAGCCGGGCGAAAACAACGGGGAACTGCTTGAAAAAAGAAAGGCAAAACTAAAAGAATTTTTTATGAAGGATCGTTCGCTTCAGGAAACAAGATTTGCATTTTCGGATACACAAGATGATGATAATGCCGAAACACTTCAGTTTTTTATCAGAGAATAGGTTATTTCTGAATTCTAAAAAAGAACAAGGGTATAAGGGAATTGGTTTTTTTACTTAAAATCAAAAATAAAATAAATAAAATAAAAGGAAAAATATATGAGTGCAGAACAACAAGGACAGAATTTCCTGGCGAGCGTTGACCGCTATTTTGAAAAAGCGGCGGCGGCAACAGACTATCCGGATGGTTTGTTGAACCAGATAAAAATTTGCAACAGCGTTTATTCGTTTCAATTTCCGATCAGACAAGGCGACGGATACAAAGTTATTAAGGGATGGCGGGCCGAACACAGTCATCACAAATTGCCCGTCAAAGGCGGCATCCGTTATTCCGAAGAAGCCAGCGAAGCGGAGGTCATCGCACTGGCAACTCTGATGACGTATAAATGTGCGATCGTTGACGTGCCGTTCGGCGGTGCCAAAGGAGCGGTGCAGATCAATCCGAAGGAATGGTCAAAAGAAGACCTCGAAAGAATCACCCGCCGTTATACGACCGAACTGATCCGCAAAAACTTCATCGGGCCGGCGGTTGACGTTCCCGCTCCCGACTATGGAACCGGAGCGAGAGAGATGGCCTGGATCGCCGATACATATATGGCGTTTCACGGAGATCAGATCGATGCTCTCGGTTGCGTCACCGGCAAATCCGTGCCGCAGGGCGGTATCCGCGGCCGCACGGAAGCGACGGGGTTGGGAACCTTCTACGGTTTGCGGGAAGCCTGTTCGATCGAAGAAGATATGAAGGAACTCGGACTGGAGACCGGCATCGAAGGCAAAACGGTCGTCGTTCAGGGACTCGGAAACGTCGGCTATCACGCGGCGAAGTTCTGTTGGGAAGCCGGAGCGACATTGGTCGGAGTTGCCGAATTTGAAGGGGCGATCTCCAAACCCGACGGCATTGATCTTGAAAAATTGATGGCTCACCGCAAGGAAACGGGTTCGATTCTCGGCTTTGAAGGGGCGACCGATCTGCCGAGCCGCGAAGCCGGTCTCGAGATCGAATGCGACATCCTGATTCCCGCCGCTCTCGAAAATCAGATCACGGCCGAAAATGCTCCCCGCATCAAAGCGAAGATCATCGGCGAAGCGGCCAACGGTCCGGTTACCGCCGATGCCGAAAAGATTCTTCAGGAAAGAGGAATCATGGTTATCCCGGACGTCTATATCAACGCCGGCGGTGTGACGGTTTCCTATTTCGAATGGCTCAAGAACCTCTCGCACGTGCGTTTCGGGCGGATGGGCAAACGCTTCGAACAAGGTGCTTACGACCGAATCTTAAACATCGTCGAAAGAAGCACCGAAAGAACTCTGACCAAAGAGGAACGGCAGATGGTCGCCCGCGGTGCGGACGAAGCCGATCTCGTCTATTCCGGTCTGGAAGAAACGATGAGTACGGCTTACAACCAGATTCGCGGAATTTGGAAATCGAATGACCGGGTTGATAACTTACGAACCGCCGCCTTTGTCAATGCCATTGACAAGATCGCTCTGTGTTATATGGAATTGGGTATTTTTCCGTAAAAAAAACAAACGGAGCAGAGAAAGTATTAAAAGATTTCAATTTTTGTTCAGAGTAACGGATTTTAGCCGTACCAACATCTGCAACGCAGGACGCCGGTTCACGTCTCAAGCCGTTACTCTGACTCATCAACCTATTTTCTTTAGTCCGGGCGTTTGTTACTTGGATTTTATTGGTCTGACCACAACCGAACGAACTCTTTGTCCGCTCGAATTTTCCAATATAAACTCAACGATTTCTTTCGGTTTCTCAAAACTCAAAAATGCCTGACTGGAACCATTTGCTGTAACGGTTATTTTATCGGCCCCTTTGAAATCCGCGAGTTTTAAACCGGATAAACCAACACCGTCTATTTGAACGACCATCACGTTGTTTTCGTAACTAAGTGCTACAACTTGATTAAGGATGAACGGTGAAAGTCGCCGGAAAGTTATCGAATCCGTATCATCAGTATCATTTCCTCCATTGATTATCGTGGCCATAATCTCTTCATTGGAATTTGAGATAAAGGTAAATCTGATTTGTTGATTTGAAACTCTGGAAATATTCGATATATTGTTCCGGCTTCCATTGATGAAAACCCGTGCGTTTGGAGCAAAATTACTGCCGATCAGCAAACCGGTAAATCGGTTCGCATTATTGGTCGGAAAAACTTTAAAGTCGCTAATGGCAAATCCGGAATTCGGGCGAAGACCAAACATCCATTCCACGTTTTTAAGTCTGCCGCCTCTTGGATTACTGTTAACTTTAACATTCGGCAATTCATTCAGATAAACCGCCCGTCCGGGACCGACCAGGTGGATTGTCGGCGTGCCTTTGAAATCAGACGTCATACTGAAAGAAAACATCAATAATGGTCCCACTAAGCTAAAACAAGCACTCAGAGTGCACGCGAACGCGAGTTGGCGATGCCATGCATCACCAGAGTTCAGACTTTCTCGTCTCGATGACGACAAATGTCATGATGGTTCGCATGTCAGGCGAGCGTCGCGGAGGTGCCCCTATGGCACGCAGTTGACCGCGCTG
>JBGTRS010000028.1:0-17235 GCA_041940665.1 Pyrinomonadaceae bacterium
ACGACACTGGTGCCGGTGAAGATATCTAAATGACTTGGATTCAGTGTCTGGACAATGTCCATCACCGGAGCAACACCACCGACAACTTGTAAGGTCACGATCGGCACGACCAGCAAGGCAACGAACATAATAATGCCCTGGACAAAATCCGTCATACTGACGGCGAGGAAGCCGCCCAGCAGGGTGTAAGCAATCACCACCGCGACAGTCAGCGTCAGACCGTAGAAGTAATCCAGACCAAACACAGTCTCAAATAACTTTCCACCAGCAACCACGCCGGATGCCGTATAAATAGTGAAAAACAAGACGATCACCACAGCAGAAATCAAGCGAAGCAGGTGAGTATGGTCGGCAAACCGGTGCTCAAAATAGTCTGGTAAAGTGATGGAGTCGTTGGCTATCTCGGTGTAAACCCGTAGCCGGGGCGCCAGGAATAAATAGTTTGCCCAGGCACCGAGAATTAAACCGACGGCTATCCGCAGATTTTCCATTTTTACTACCGTTCGGCAAGTAATTTACAGGGTATTTCGAACGGCATAAATCTTGCTCCTTTTGACAAAGTTGAACGGTAACTTTTTTGAAAGATAATTTGGAGCAATTGAAAAGTATGAAAAAGATTTTGATTTTAGGCGGCGGTTTTGCGGGGTTGGTTGCGGCTGAACGGTTGGCGGAGTATTTTAACGGCAAACATCAAATAACGCTCGTCTCGCCGAACCGTAAGTTTACATTCTATCCCGCCCTCGTGCGTCTGGCATTCGGTCAGCTCGAAGAAAAGGACGTAACTTTCGACCTCGAGAAAAAACTGCATAAATTAGACGTAAAATTTATCGAAGGCGAGGTTTTGCATCTCAAACCGCAATTTCATCGGGTGCAGGTCGCCGGCAAGGAGTTCAACGGAGATGTTTCTTATGATTATCTGATAATTGCCACGGGCCGACGGCTGGCGACTGAAAAAATGCCCGGATTTTTTGATGAGGCTCATCATCTGCTCGGTGTCGGGGCGGCCGGAAGATTCGGCACGGCGGTCAAAGAATTTAATGGTGGAAACATAGTCGTTGGGCTTTCGCCTGATTCATTTCTGCCGATACCCGTTTGCGAAACGGCCTTTTCTCTGGCAAAGCGATTTAAAACTAAATCGTCTGGAAAGCCCCCGAATATCAGCGTTATTTTTCCCGCCACTGTCAAAGAGGCTTTCGGCGGAGCGGATTTACACAAGGAATTAAAAGAGGCGTTTGAAAAGCACGGGATCGAATTGGTCGAAGACTTTCCTATCAAATCAATTAAAAATAAAAAGGTCTTTTCGACAAATGACCGCGAACTTCCGTTTGATCTGCTGATGCTCATACCGCCGTTCAGAGGACAGGGAAGAGTGCGGGAAAACGATATTACGGATGAATTGAACTTCATCGAAGTTGATGAGTTTATGCGGGTTAAAAGGATGAAGGATGCTTATGCTATCGGCGACATCGTTGCCTATCCGGGACCGAAACTCGCTCATATCGCCGTTCGGCAAGCCCAGGTTGCCGCCGTTAACATTATGCGGGAGATCGAGGGGAATGAGCCGGACGCGGTTTATTATCACGAGATCGCTTCGATCATTGACGAGGGCGGTGCCGATTCGATCTATCTGCACTACGGTGTGTGGGACGAAAATCTTTATCGGGTCAAAAAGGGAAGCATCTGGGGAATAGTAAAACGGGTTCACGACAGGATCTGGCAAACGCGGCATAAAACGGTCTGGTTTGAAAAAGGCGTTTAGGATGAAGACAGAAAATACATATCTGTTCAGGGCATTTGCCGTCTGGCTATTGATAATTCTGGCGGAAACCATCCACGGCACGCTTCGACAGGTCTTTCTCGCCCCGCTCGTCGGCGATTTTCCGGCGAGACAGATTTCCGTCTTTCCGGCGATGGCGGTGATATTTCTGGTCGCCTTCTTTTTTATCCGCCGGATAAACGCTCCGTCAAAGAGGTCGCTTTTCGCGGTCGGTCTAATGTGGGTGGGTTTGACCGTTATTTTTGAATTTGTTTTAGGTATTTTTGTTCTAAATCAGACGCGGGAACCTATGTCGGAAGACTATGACCTCTCACGTGGCGGCTTGATGATTTTCGGGCTTTTGTTTTTGTTTATCGCTCCCTTTTTAGCAAATAAAGTTCGCGGAAGCGGAAGCAAGGGGACGGATGAAATTTTATTTATTGACCTATTTTCGGAAAAAAGATGAAAAATATAAAAAGATTGATTTTACTGATGACCTTGTTCGTCACGCCGCTTTCTGCCCAGGATGAAACGATTCGTATCGAAACCGATCTGGTCAACGTCAGCGTAACGGTATTGGATAAAAACGGAGATTTCATCAAAGGCTTGACCAATGAAAATTTTGAGATCTTCGACAACGGGATAAAACAAAAGATCGAGTACTTTTCCGCGGAAGATGCCGGTGTCTCTTACGGAATCGTCTACGATATGCATCCGACGACCGACGAACGCACCCAGGCTGTTCTTGAATCTTTGCGGGAATTCACGAATGGATTAAGGGACAGGGACGACTTTTTTACGCTGGTTTTCAGCCAAACCGGGTCTTTGATTCTTGATTTTGTCCCGACCGCCGGGCAGATCAACACGCATCTGAGCGGAAAGTTTCGCCAGCCGAATGCACTCTATGATGCGATCTATTTGGCGACGGATAAAATTCGGGAAAGACGGAATCTAAAAAAGGTTCTGCTGATCATCACGGACAGTGCCGACCATAACAGCGAGCATCGTTTTAACGACATTTTGGGAAACCTGAAAACTCTCGATACCCAGGTTTATGCTGTCGTTTGGGATGCATCCGAGCAGTGGAATTACGCCGACATCACCAGAAACGGTATAACGCGGAAGAACCGTGTTTCAAGCGATGCATCCGGTCTTGACCGGGCGGCTCTTGCCGAACTCGCTTTCAGAACCGGCGGAACTATGCAGTCGCCGACCGTGCAAAATGCCGGTGAACTGTTCAAGATTTATACGCAAATTTCGCAGGAGGCTCAAAAAATGTATTCGATCGGTTTTTATCCCGAACGATCGGACGGCAAATGGCACGAACTCGTCGTAAAACTGCGTTCGGTAAAAAAATCCCGAAAGCCGGTTTTGACCTATCGGCCGGGATACCAGAGTCCGAAGCCTGATTGAGATTTTTTATTAAAGACTGCGGAGTTACCTTCAATTTCGGACACTTTCCGTAATCTTTACATTATATGGAGAAAGGATATGGGTAAAACTATTCGTGTATATGATTATGTCAATCAGCCTTACGAGACGGTCAGCCGTATTTTAAGTGCGGGGGCTACCGATGTGTTTAGAAATGCGACCAAAGTCGCCGCCTTGCGAGCAAAAGACGTGGCATCCGAACTGCACGTAAACTTTGCCGGAATCGAGATCGGAGCCGATGTTGACATTTCAGTAAAGGCAATCAAAAAGCGTCCGAAAAAGATTATGAGTCCTCCCCGGACTATCCTGAAACTGGAATGGGAAGCATCTAAAATGCCGCATCTTTTTCCATTTATGAAAGCGGAGCTGTCCGCCTCGCCGTTGACCGCAACGGAAACCTTGCTCGAATTTGAAGGAATTTATGAGCCGCCGTTCGGTTTGCTCGGAAAGGCTCTGGATGCTTTTGCCGGTCATCGGGTGGCGGAAGCCTCGGTTCATCAATTTATCAAGGATATAAGTATTTATCTCAGAAATTAATTGGCGAAAGGTTAGATATGCTCAATAAAAAAAGGCAGGTTTGCATAAATTATTGCAAACCTGCTTTCAATTCAAACGGAATTATCCAAAATTCCTGCTTGAGAGGGGACTATCTGAAAACACAAACTTCTGTCAGATAAAGCCGTGTTTTCCCCGAAACTTTCAATGTTTCATATGCGGGGTGCTATGAGTTACGTGAAACGGGAGAACCCCGATCATGCCCATAAATATCATACCGAAAAAGACCATTCCGAAAACCACTGCGGCCGTCGCGTTAAGAATTCCAACCATATAAAAAAGTGCGATAGCGATAAAATAGATGCCCCATAATGCAACATAAATTCTTTCCAACATTTTTTTGTTCTCCTTTTTTCTTCGTGGAGTTAATTCACGAATTATTTTCACCCTTTTATTGTGCAAGCCTTGTTCCGTTTCGCTGACACTTGATTTTACGGGATTTTTTGATATTAAGGGCCTAATACAGCGGAAATAACTGCGGAAAACTTCGCGGTAAAATGCTGAAAATTCCGCATAATTTCGATACTCTGCATCTCTTAAGACAGGGATTAGCAGTATCGTCTAAACGGCACAAGATTTGCTCTTACAAACAGAAAACCATATTTATCTATTACAAAAGGAGTAAAAATAAAAATGACGAGTGAAATACCAAAAGAATACTGGGGGATGTTTTTTGATGATTTGACCAAAAGAAGATTTGACTGGCAGACACGAATCGAGGTGATCGGCAACGAGATCGGCAATCAGATCTTGGATAAAGGATTGCCGTTGGCAGGAATCACCTGTGAGAGCATAGGTGAAGATGATTATATTGAAATTTTTGTCGGCACGGATGACGATCATCATCAGGCACACACCATCAAAAATCCGATCAGAATTCTTTATTCGGGCGAGGGAAAAAATCCGGGCGGAATCATCGAATTTGAAGAAACGGACGGCACCAAAACACTTGTGCATATCATTCAACCAATGCCGCTTCCTGTAAAATATGCCGAAAATACGGAAATTGCGGTTGCCTGATCCGAAAATAGCTTCAAACCATTGAGATTTACATTTTTCTCAAAACATCATCGGTAGGTGGGCTAATGGGCTGGGAAAAAAAAGAGGTGGCTTCAAAAACCACCCTTTTTTTTCTGATCCGGTTATATAAATTAAATCCGTTTACCGTTTCTTTGCAGAAGCATTTCAAAACCTTCTTTATCAACGGATTTGATGTATGCGTCTTTCGGTTCAACGATGCCTTTGTTGACGAGTTCCATCAACGCATCATTGAGCATTACCATTCCTTTATTTTTGCCGGTTTGCATGGCTGAAGGGATCTGGAAGGTTTTCCCTTCGCGGATGAGATTGGAGATTGCCGGAGTGACGATCAGAACCTCCAGAGCCGCGATTCTTCCGCCGCCTTTTTTCGGCAGAAGGGTTTGAGCGATGACGCCTCTGAGAGATTCCGAAAGCATGACGCGGATCTGTTGCTGACGGTCAGCGGGGAATTGGTCAATGATGCGGTCAACCGTCGAAGCGGCGGTCGTCGTATGCAGAGTGCCGAACACGAGGTGGCCGGTTTCCGCCGTTTCGATGGCGATGGAGATCGTTTCAAGATCACGCATTTCGCCGACGAGTAGAATATCCGGGTCTTCGCGTAAGGCGGCCCGCAGGGCGTCCTTAAAAGAATCCGTGTGGTTATGAACCTCGCGTTGATTGACCAGACACAATTTGTTGTCGTGCGTAAATTCGATCGGGTCTTCGATGGTGATGATATGGTCTTCGCGGTTGCGGTTGATATAATCAATCATCGCACAGAGCGTCGTGGATTTACCCGAACCGGTCGGACCGGTGACGACCACCAAACCTTTCGATAGATTGCACAGATCCAGAATATGTTTCGACAGATTCAGATCTTCCGCCGTCATAATGTCCGACGGAATGATCCGGAAAACTCCGCCCATCCCTTTACGGTCCATAAAGATATTGGCACGAAAACGGGCGAGATCCGGTATTTCATATGCAAAATCCGTATCACTGCGGCGGGCGAATTCTTCGATGTTTTTCTCCGGCATAATTGACTGGAGAAGTTCTTTCATCGTGTCGGGCGTAAGCACCGGATGGCTTTCATCGAGTTTCGCCATCTTGCCATCCTTGCGAACCATCGGCGGCATGGTCACGCTCAGGTGCAGATCGGAAGATCCGATTTCCGCCATCTTCCGGAAAAGAGCGTCCATTTTCGCTCTGGCCTGCGGATTTGCCTGAACCGCCGGCATCGAAACCTTTGCCGGTTCTTGAAATGTCGGCGGCGGAGTTTGAGCAACCTGCGGCGGTTGTTTGATTTGTTCCGCCTGCGTTTGCGGAGCGGTATAATCCGTGTTTTGCGGGACGGCAGAGTTTGTATCTTCAACTACAGATGCGGAAACATCTGTACCGGACTCTTGGTTTTGAGAATAATAATTGTTCACATTTTCGAAATTATCGGAAGTGGCCGGTGTGCCGTTTGTTTCCGAGAAATTTTGCGGAGCATCGTAACTTTGATTTTGAGAAAAACCGTTTTGCACCGGAGTATCTTTTTCCGCCTCATACTGCTGATAAAAAGCGGAATCACCGGCCGGATCGCTGACGGAAGCTTCCACCTCCACTTCCGGGTCTTCAAACATTTCAAGTTCATATTGACTCGTGCTTAAAACTTCGTTCGAAATACTTGAATCGGACATAAATTCGCCTTTGGCCGGCGGCGGCGAATTGAGTTCGATGACGAGATCCGATTCGTCTGCCTGACTTTGAACGGAACTCGGCGGATTCGCTGTTTGAATTCCGGCGGAACTGTTTAATGGAGTTGAGAAATCGGAGTCGGCTGATTCCGTTTCTTGAACCGGTGCGGACATTTTATCTACGGGGCTGATCGTGACGTTAAATCCGGCGGGTGACTTCCTGACCAAAAAATTGAAATCGCCGAGATTATGCGGATGAACGAATTCCACTTCCGAACTGTTCGGCAATTGCTGTTTGACCTCGGCCGGAATAAGCGAAAAGATCATCATATTGATCTGTGTTCCCGGCAAGGGCGAGCTGGTTATGTTCGTATTGCCGGTCGAAGTGACGACATACGGACTTTTATTCGGTTCGAGATGCAGTTCATGACCGCACGTAGAAATAAGCTGTTGTAAATATTCGTTTAACTTGTCCATCATTTTTTGTTTGAGGGTATTTAGGTTTGAATTTATTGGGATTTAGCGAGCAAATTATGTGGGAAGGAGAAAGTTTTACTCAAAAAAGAGATTAACACATTTAAACTGTGTTTGTCATCTAAAAAATATATACGAAAGGCGGAGTTTTCCCGTTGCGACCTTACAGGTAACGGGTTTAGGACATTATTGGTCGTATAAATATAATCCCAACCCGAACTTTGCGGCGGCCCGTCTGATGGCCATAGATTCGGCGTTGCTCGAACTGTCGCCGTATGTATCCTTTTCTTCGTCTTCCTGGCCGGTCGCTTCGCGGTAAACGATTCCTTCCAAGCAGGGGATTGAGAGCCGGATCGTGATGATCAGTTTTCCGCCGATGGAATTCATCGAGCGGACTTCATAGTTCCAACCCGGTGCGTAATGATCGAGATATTTAACCGCATCGTGCCAGGCGATGTAATGAATCTCTTTGCCGCCTTGTCTCCTCACCCGCAGATGTCTTTTGGCGACGGGTTTTGAAAGATCCCTGACGATGTCGCGGATCGAACGCATTCCCGCATTTTCTCCGCTCTCGGCAAAATCAATCGTTTTTTCTTCTTCCGTAATGTTTTCCGTTACAGCTGTTGTTGCTTCCGCCATCTTTTTTCTCCGGTTAAAATAATGCTTGTTTCATCTATGAAACAATACCATCGCCTTATATATAAATCAAATGTTCAAAGCATTTATCCAAAAAAAATTATTTTTCGCTTTCCGAAAGGGTTTTTTCCACTCTTTTATAGTAATTCGAAACGGTCAAAAGATCGGCATCGGCTTTGATGGTTCGTTCGGCGAGTTCAAGCAAAAGCCTCGCCTGAGTCCGCAAAAGAAGATGTCTTTCTTTTCTTTCTTCATCAAACGGAAATTTTTTGTTGACCAAACCCAGGACATTTATCGAATTTAACTGCCGCAAAATGACGGCGACATTTCCGCCGGCGTTCTGGCGGATCTGATTAAAGGCGAGATCGAAAAAATCCTCGAAGCGCTGCTGTTCGATAATGAGCCGCAGCTTTTTGTTTGAAAAGAGATTGGAAGGACAAGACGGACGGCTGGCCAGACAGACCATGATCGAGGTCAGATAATCAACGCAGGTGACGGCGGTCGTCGAGTCATTGATCGAAGGGGAAAGGGCTTTTAAGGCAATGTCCACGATCTGCCGCAGACCGAAGGCAACATCGCCCTGAATCGTCCGGAAATCGCCGACGTCATAAGTTTCACGCATCTCGCCGGCGAATTCTTCCGTCAGCCGGAAATTTTCATCGTGTGAATAAATCTCCAGGATCGGCAAACCTTCGACGGTGAATTGGCCGATCCGCCGTTTCATTTTTATGATCGAATCGCTTTTATCCGCCAGAAAAACGAGCCGGTCGAGATCCACGTTCTGAACATAGCCCGACACGATCGCCGTGACGTCCTGACTTTTTGTATCTTTGAGAAAATCCTGCGTTTTTTCATCTATAACGTTTTCAGGCAACTGGTCGGGAAAATTTCGTTTTATTTCGGAGGTCGTCAGATATGCGATCTGAGAAATTATGCTCGTGGCCTGAATCGAGGTGGCGACGTGGTGGATAAAAAAGATCAGACAGCCGATGCCGACAAATCCGAATAAAACGCCGAAAAATACGGCGGTTGGCGGAACAAAATCAAAAGCGGGATTATCACCGCCGTCGCGGATCGTTCGCAAAACGACGATGCAGTAAGCGAAAATTCCGACCAACGCCCCGAGAACGGCCTGATTGCCCGAATCCCGCATAAAATTCCGCAAAATTCGCGGCGAAAACTGCGTCGAGGCCAAAGTTAAAGCGACGACCGTGATCGAAAAAACCGTTCCCGCCACTGTAATGATCGAACCGGCAATGACGGCCAGAATATCTCTCGCTCCCGACGGCTGAATGCCGAAAAATTCGGGTAAGTTTTTAAACGGACTTTCAAAACTGTAATCGAACCAAACGAAAAAAATCCCCGCAAGAATCCCGCTGACCGCAAACAGAGCGGGAACAAACCAGAGCGTCGAGGTCAGACGTTTCCAGTAATTATTCGCTTTTGTCATAAGATTTGAAAAATCGAACAAAAATTATCCATAGATAAACTCAGATAGGAAATATTAATTAAAAGAATCCGTGTGAATCTGTGGACAAAATAAAAATCAGATCGTTACGGCTTCCCGGTATTCGCCCCAAACTTTTCTAAGCCGATGCGAGATTTCGCCGACGGTGACGTAATTCTCCACGCAATCTAAAATTTTCGGCAACAAATTTTCCTCCGTCCGGGCGGCTTCCTCCAGATTTTTCAAAGCATTTTCGGCTTTTTCTGCGTCGCGTTTTTCTCTTACGCTTCTGACTCGTTCGATCTGTCCGCGTTCGATCTCCTCGTCAACCTTTAGAATCGGGATCGTTTCGTCTTTCTCGATGCGGAATTTATTGACACCGACGACGATTTGCTCTTGCTTTTCGACTTGCTTTTGATATTCGTAAGCGGCTTCCTGAATTTCGCGTTGAATATAGCCTTCTTCGATGGCTTTGAGCATTCCGCCCAAATCGTCAATTTTCTTAATGTAATCGAGTGCTTTTTCTTCGAGTCGGTTGGTCAACTCCTCGACGGCAAAACTTCCGCCGAACGGATCGACCGTATCGGCAACGCCGGACTCATAAGCGATGACCTGCTGGGTGCGAAGGGCGATGCGGGCGGCTTGTTCGGTCGGAAGTGACAGAGCTTCGTCCATTCCGTTCGTGTGCAGACTTTGCGTTCCGCCAAGAACGGCGGCGAGTGCCTGGATCGTCGTGCGGACGACGTTTACTTCCGGTTGCTGGGCGGTTAAGGTCGAACCGGCGGTTTGCGTATGAAATCTGAGCATCAGAGATTTTTCGTTCTTTGCACCGAAGCGGTCTTTCATCGTTCTCGCCCAGAGCCGGCGGGCGGCACGGAATTTGGCGATCTCTTCAATTAAATTATTATGAGCGTTAAAAAAGAATGAAAGACGCGGGGCAAAATCGTCAACTTCGAGGCCCGCTTCGATGGCCGCTTCGACGTAAGCTATCGCATCGGCCAGAGTAAAAGCAATTTCCTGAGCGGCGGTCGAACCGGCTTCGCGGATGTGATAGCCGGAAATCGAGATCGTATTCCAACGCGGAACTTCCCTCGCACAAAAAGCGAATGTATCGGTAATCAGACGCATTGAGGGTTTCGGCGGATAGATATATGTTCCGCGGGCGATGTATTCCTTCAAAATATCGTTCTGGATCGTGCCGGAAACTTTGTCGAAACTGACATTTTGTTTTTTCGCCACGGCTAAATACAAACACAAAAGAGTTGAGGCAGTCGCATTGATCGTCATCGAGGTCGAAACCTGATCGAGCGGAATGCCGTCCAGAAGCGTCAGCATATCTTCTAAAGAATCGATCGCCACGCCGACTTTGCCGACTTCTCCGGCGGCTAAACTGTCATCCGAATCGAGCCCGATCTGCGTCGGCAGATCGAACGCCACGCTCAATCCGGTCGTGCCGTTTGAGAGCAGATATTTATAGCGTTCATTCGATTCTTCGGCGGTCGCAAAACCCGCATATTGCCGCATCGTCCAAAACCTGCCGCGATACATTTCGGGATAAACGCCGCGGGTAAAGGGAAATTCGCCCGGCTTGCCCAAATCTTCTTCGTAATTTAAGGCTTCCGTATTTTCGGGATTGAATTCACTCGGCAATTCGATGCCCGATGAAGTTTCAAATTTTTCACGTCTTTGCATAATGTAAGATTATCATAAATTTAGCCACAGAGAACATCGAGGTTAAAGAGAAAAAAATAGCTGAAAATGAGAAGTTTTCTCCGATTTTATATGAACTTTTGTGACCATGTTTTGACTAATCCGCAACTCTCAAGTAAATTCTAAGAACGCAAAAAGAGATGGAACTTGACGAACGGGAAAAACTGGCGGTGCGGGAATTGAGCAACGCGATCAACACGGCGATCGAGCAATCGCCGACGGTGGCCGAAGCGATCAATTATCTGCGAAGCATCGGGTTTGAAACGGATCTGAACTTAAGTCTGGAGATTTCTCTGCAGGAAATTCCTCATTTTGACCCGCTGGAATTTCCCGAAGAAGAAGACGATGACGAACTTGATCTGACCGAAGACGATCTGCGGACATTGCAGAGAATGAAAATCATAATTTAAGTGATAAGTGATAAGTAAAATACAAGAATAATCACCTATCACCTATCATTTATCAGCTATCACCTATCTTGAACTACTTCAATTACTTTACGGAAATAGAAGAAACCTTTATCAGAAGACGCGGCAAGCATCTGCTTTTAAGCCCGCTGGATTGGGCTTTGATCGAATCCTGGCAGGAACGCGGAATTCCGCTCAGGATAGTTTTGCGGGGCATCGAAAATGTATTCGACAGCGTTGACAAAAAAACGAACCGCGTCCAAACCATCAAATCCCTGACCTATTGCCGCGAAGAGATCGAAACTCAGTATGCCGAATGGCTCGAAGCAAATGTCGGCAAAAGTACGAAGACTAAACAGGTAGAACCGGAAAAGCCTTCACCGAAAAAGGAAAAAGCAATAAAACCGCTGCAAAAATCTACGCTTTTTTCGGATGAAACGATCGCGGATCATCTGGAAAACGTTTCAGCATTGATTGAAAAAGCAAAAGCAAATACGGACGGGACATTGAAAAAGGTGTTGGAAAAAATATCTGCAAAAATATCCGAACAAAAAAATAAAAAACAAGATGCGGAAAAGTTAGAGGAAACCTTAAACCGGTTGGAAAATTTGATTGACCAGACGCTTCTGGAAATCGCCGATAAGAAAAGTTTGAAACGAATGAAAGCCGAAGTTGAAAAGGAACTCGCCAAATACAAATCAAAAATGGAGGCGGACGTCTATCGGAGAACTTTTGAGCTGATGCTTCTGAAGAAGTTGCGTGAAAAAGCCGAAATTCCGAGAATTAGTTTATTTTATTTGTAATCTGTGATAAAAATTCACAAGTCGTAAAATTCTGAAACAAAAGGAGAAAGAATTATGGAATACAGATCAGGAGCAGTCGGTCCGATCGAAAGCATTTCGCAGGGTTGGAATCTTGTCAAAGACAATTATTGGATATTTTTCGGAATGACAACCATAACGATCATTCTTTTATTTATAGTGGCGATAATTCTCGGGGTCATTAACAATGTTATCACCGCGTTGCTCGGCGGTGTTCTCGGAGTTGCCGCTCAGGGAACGGGTGATGTCGGACAGGCCTCAGCGGCAATTGCCCCGCAGTTGATCTCGATGATCATCAGTTTTTTCACAAACATCATCATTCTTACCATTTCCGGAGCATTCTTTTGCGGAATTTATAAAGCAATGTCGCGGACTTCGGCCGGAGAGGCGGCGGATTTCAGCGAATTGTTCAACGGATTTCAGAAAATCGTACCGTGTCTGATCGTCGCAATCGTTATGTCGATCGTGCAATTTGTCATCCAACTCGTATTTTTATTGGGCGGTTTGGCACTCGGAGTTTCAGCCGTCGGATTAGGCGGTTTGATCACTCCCGACGGGCAATTAAACCCGGCCGTATTCGGCGGACTTTTAGTGGCGATACTGGCGATCTTTGTTATCTATATCATCGTCAGTTTGATAATTTCCGCCTTAACGGCTTTTGTCTATCCGCTCATCGGTGAACGTGATCTTTCAGGCGGACAGGCCTTACTTTTGAGCATCAAAAGCGGCCTGTCAAATATCATCGGGCTGATCATTTTGCTGATCCTGCTGGGCATAATGGCATTTGTCGGAGCATTGGCTTGTCTTGTCGGCGTTTTATTTGTTATTCCGGTTTTAACCGCTTCACTTTTCTCCGCATACCAAAGCGTCTTCGGAAAGCCCCAGGATATGCGACGTTCTTCGCCGCCGCCCCCGCCGACTTTCGGAGATCAGCCGGCATATTAGAATTTGAGTAAGTCAGACAGATCAGACAAAATCCTTGATGTTACCGTTCGGAAAATTGTTCCGAACGGTTTAGGCTTATGCTTTGCCGAAAACCTGACCGTTTTTGTGCCGCTGGCGGTGAAGGGCGAAAAACTCCGGGTCGAGATAAAAAAACGGCAGGGCAAAACGGCGTTTGCACAGATTGTTGAGATTTTAGAACCTTCCGGCGAACGAGTCGAACCGCCGTGCGTCTATTTCGGCACCTGCGGCGGCTGCGATTTTCAGCAGATGTCTTACGAAGCCCAGCTCGAAGCAAAGGTTGAGATAATCAGAGACTGCCTACAACGCATCGGCAAGATCGAGTTTGAAGACGAGATAAAGATCATTCCAAGCCCGAAACAATACGGCTACCGCCTCCGGACGCAGTTTCACGCCGACATCAAAAGCAAAAAGATCGGCTTTTTCAAACGCCAATCGCATCAGGTCATTGACGCCGAAACCTGCCCGATCCTCGTTCCCGAACTCGAGAAAAACCTAAACGACTTACGCCGGAATCTGGATTGGAGAGATTTTTCGGAAGAAATGATAAATATCGAAACCGCTTCCGGAAATGAAGGAAAAGTTTCGGTTTATGCAGAAGAACTGCTCGAGCCGACGAATGAGATTTTTTACGAAACGGGCGGGAGAAAAATTTTCTTTAACGCCCGAAGTTTTTTTCAAGGAAATGCTTTTCTGATAAAAGACTTGGTCGAAACGGCGATTGAAAACGCTTCGGGTAAAACCGCTCTCGATCTTTATTGCGGAGTCGGACTTTTTTCAATTTTTCTGGCGGAAAAGTTTGAAAAGGTTTTCGGAGTTGAGGCAAATAAAACGGCGATCGAATTTGCGAGAAAAAATGCCGAACACGCCAGAATTACAAATGCGGAATTTTACGCCGAACGGGTTAAGGCTTTTTTGAAGGAAAACGAGTTTGAAACTCCGGATTTTATTCTGCTCGATCCGCCGAGAAGCGGCGTCAAACGCGGAACGCTTTGTAAGATAATTGATCTGAATGCTCCGAGGATAACTTACGTTTCCTGCAACCCTTCGACTTTGGCGAGAGACTTACAGATTTTTATTGAAAAAGATTATAAAATCGAAAAGATCACCGCCCTTGATCTCTTTCCGCAAACGCATCACGTTGAAACGGTCGTGCATCTTAAAAGTGAAAACTAAACTTTTTTTGTTCCGGTGCGTTTAAATCTAAGAACATTTATGGTTTGAAATAAAATCCGCAACTCTCTAAAATTTAAGTTATGGCAAGTAAAAAAACAGATTCAAGTAGTTCATCATCGGCGGCGCGTGGAAAAAACGTCCGCTGCCGGTATTGCGGACAGCAAAACAGCGTCCGTGAAAATTTTCAAAACGGTCAGGCCAATTGCGGCAAATGCAAACTGCCGCTGTCGGACGAGTATCATAAAAAATTCGCTAATTTAACCAAACACGAATACGTTCACCCTCTCGACAGCAAGGCTCTGGCGGCACTGCGGGCGATTCCCGGCGTTGATTCCGGTTTAAGGAAACTCATCGAAGTAACGGGCGAGTCGGTCATCCGCGTAACGTTGATGGCAAGTTCGGTGAAAGTTACGCCGAAACAGTTTCCGGATCTCCACGCCAAATTGCAGGTCGCCTGTACGACGCTCGGCGTTGATATGCCGGATATGTATGTCCAGCAAAATCCGATCGTCAATGCCTTTACATTCGGCGTCGAACGCCACGTCGTCGTTCTGCACACGGGACTTCTCGAGCGTCTTAATGATGAAGAAACTCTCGCGGTGATCGGTCACGAGGTCGGCCATATCCACGCCGAACACGTTCTGTATTTGACGGCGGCGAGACTTTTCGAGTTGATGGCGAAGGGAACGATTGATGCGATTCCGGGTTCGCCGATAATTAAATTTTTAATTTCCGCCGGAATTTCGAGTGCTCTGCTCGCCTGGGCCAGAAGAGCCGAACTTTCCTGCGACCGGGCCGGACTGCTCGTCACACAAGACCCGCACGTTATCGGCAAAACGATGATGAAACTGGCGGGCGGCACGATGGCTTCCAAGATCGATTATGACGAATTTTTGGAACAGGGCCGGGAATTCAAGAAAAATTGTGATGAAAGCAGTTTGGATAAATTCTGGGCCAACGTCGTCAACGCCGGACAGACTCATCCGTTCCCGATCTGGCGTGTCTCGGAAATTCTCGATTGGGTTGACAGCGGTCAATATGCCGATCTGATGGAAAAGTAATTTCAAGTAAAAGGTAAAAAGGTAAAAGGCAAAAGTGAAGAAGTATCTTGATTTTTGCCTTTTTAGTTTTTATTCTAACAACCGATAAAGATTCAAACTTCCAGAAATATGTTTATAGTTTTTACAACCACAACGAATTTACAAGAAGCCGAAGACCTGGCCAAAAAAATAGTCAAAGAAAAACTGGCCGCCTGCGTGCAGGTTTTGCCGCAGATGAAATCCTTTTATTATTGGCAGGATGATGTCCAGATAGATTCGGAATATCTGCTTTTGATCAAAACGTTAGAGCCGAAATTCTCCGCTCTGGAAAGATTTATCAAAGAGAATCATTCCTATTCCGTCCCCGAAATCGTTGCCGTTCCGGCGGAAAAAGTTTCGGCTAATTATCTGGATTGGATGGAAAACTACTTAACGTGAAAATGTAAAAAAGTAAGTTGAACTATCAAAACCGAACTTTTTTACATTTCTATTTGTTACCCATTTTTCCGTTTTCAACGCAACAATTATAAATAAAATCAACCGCGTCCTGCGGCGAATCGGTCAGATACATCAAACCGAGATCGGGATCGCTGATGTTCTTTTCGGAAAGCATCGTCGAGGTCAGCCACGAAAGCAGGCCTTTCCAGTAACTTGAACCGAACATCACGACCGGAAAATTTCGGATCTTTCTGGTTTGAATGAGGGTCAAGGCCTCGAAGATCTCGTCCATCGTGCCGTAACCGCCGGGGAAAATTATGTAGGCGTTGCTGTATTTGATGAACATCGTCTTGCGGATCATAAAATATTTAAAGGTCAGCTCGTGCGTCTGATAGGGATTCGGCTCTTGTTCGAAGGGAAGTTCGATGTTGCATCCGACCGACACGCCGCCGGCCTCGAACGCCCCGCGGTTGGCCGCTTCCATAATTCCGGGGCCGCCGCCGGTGATCACTTCAAAACCGTTTTCCGCCAATAATTTCCCGGTTTCCCGGGCGGCTTTGTAATATTCGTGGTCTTCCGGTGTACGGGCCGAACCGAACACGGAAACGCCGCTCGTGATCGTGGCAAGTGCATCAAAACCGTTGACGCATTCGCTCATGATCCGGAAAACCCGCCAGGAATCCGAACTTTTAAAAAGATCGTCCGGCTCCGGCGAACGAAGCAGTGCTTCATCTTCCGTAAAATCCCAGACCAGCTGTTTTTTCTTTTTTGCTTCGCCGACCGTCGTCGGCTCTTCTTTGGTTTTGTGTTTCAAGACAGGCTCGTCCTGTAAATTTTTGTTTTCTACAGACATAATTCCATTTTGGATTTTAGATTTGCGATTTTGGATTTCCGTTGAAAAAAAATCTTCAATCCAAAACCCAAAATCAAAAATCTAAAATCCTAGATTCCCATAATATTGTAGCCGCAATCAACGTAAATAGTTTCGCCCGTGATGGCCGAGGAAAGATCGCTGACAAGGAAGATGGCGGTTTTGCCGACTTCCATCGCTTCGACATTGCGGCGGAGCGGTGCGCGTTCTTCGATATGTTTGAGGAACGAACTCATATTTTTGACGCCGCGGGCGGAAAGCGTCGGGATCGGGCCGGCACTGATCGCGTTGACGCGGATGTTGTGGCGGCCGAGGTCGTTGGCCAGATATCTGGTCGAAGATTCCAGGGCGGCTTTGGCCACGCCCATCACGTTATAGTTCTGGACGACCTTTTCCGCTCCGTAATAACTCATCGTAACGATGCTTCCGCCGTCTTTCATCAAAGGCATCGCCGCCAGAGAAAGCTGTGTCAGCGAAAAGGCACTTATTTCCATCGCGGTCAGAAAGGCATCGCGGGAAGTCGTTAAAAATTCGCCTTCGAGGGCTTCGCGTGGAGCGTAAGCGATCGAATGGATCAGAAAATCGAGCCGTCCGTATTTTTTATCCACCGCTTCAAACGCCGCATCAACTTCCGCCTGATGCGTCACATCACACGGCAGAACGAGCGTGTCTTCCATATCGGCGGTCAGTTTTTCAATGTATCTCTGCAATCTTTCGCCCTGATAGGTAAAAGCGAGTTCCGCACCCTGTTCGCGTAAAACTTCGGCACAAGCCCAGGCAATCGAGCGTTTATTGGCCACGCCGAAGATCA
>JBGTRS010000029.1:0-9466 GCA_041940665.1 Pyrinomonadaceae bacterium
CATCCTCGGCTCCGGCCCCGCCGGTCTGTCGGCCGCCATCTATGCCGCGCGCGCGGGGATGATGCCGATCGTCGTGCAGGGGCTGCAACCCGGCGGGCAGCTGACGATCACCACCGACGTCGAAAATTATCCCGGTTTTGCCGAAGGTATTATGGGACCGAAACTGATGGAAGAATTTCGCGGACAGGCGGAAAGGTTCGGAACGGAATTTATGCAAACCTGGATCGATAAGATCGATTTTTCCGAACGACCCTTTACGCTCTACGGCAAACCGAGCGAAGACAGCGAAGAAATTACGCACGTGATCAAAGCCGAAACCTTGATTATTTCAACCGGAGCTTCCGCCAAATGGCTCGGAATCCCGGGCGAAAAACCCGTGCCGGAAGGTCTGGGCGGAAACGGCGTTTCGGCCTGTGCGACCTGCGACGGATTCTTTTTCAGAAATGTTCCGGTCGTCGTCGTCGGCGGCGGCGATACGGCGATGGAGGAAGCTCAGTTTCTAACCCGTTTTGCCGAAAAGGTGACGGTCATACACCGCCGCGATGAATTTCGTGCCTCGAAAATTATGCAGGACAGAACTCTCTCAAACGAAAAGATCGAGGTTTTGTGGAACACGGAGGTCAAGGAAATTCTGGGTTCGCAGGAAGAAGGCGTGACGGGCGTGAAAATTTTCAATAATCAAACGAACGAAGAAAGCATCTTTCCGACGAAAGGCGTTTTTATCGCCATCGGCCATAAACCGAACACGGAACTCTTTAAGGGCGTTCTCGAAATGGATGACGTCGGCTATATCAAGACCGAAGGACATTCGACCAAAACGAATGTGGCCGGAGTTTTTGCGAGCGGCGATGCTCAGGATTCATACTATCGTCAGGCCGTAACGGCCGCCGGAACCGGCTGTATGGCGGCGATTGATGCGGAAAGATTTCTCGTCGAACACGAATCCGAAGTTGAAGAAGAAAGAACGGCAACGAATTGGTAAAAGTTGAATAAAATAGTTTTAGCCGCAAAGATTGACAAAAAAATTAAAATCTTTGCGGCTGATGCTTTTTATTATAAAAATTTTACGTCTGCGGTTTGGTAATCACTTCGCCCTTGATGACCTCGACATCCTGCGGGGTTTTGATCAGTTTATTCGGATTAAAGCCCAGCTCTTCAATCTTTTTGAGAATCTTTTCGTAGGTCGCCGTCTCCAGCTTCGGCTCACGGCTCAAGATCCAGAGATATTCTCTATCGGGATCGCCGACCACCGCATACTTGTAGTTCTTTTCGAGATCGAGAATCCAGTAATCGCCCCATACCTGCGGAAGCCAGGAAAGCCAACTCGGGGCAAAACGGACTTCCAGTTTGGCATTCGTTTTTTCGTCAACGATCTTTCCCTTGCCTTTGGCTTTATCAATTTCGCCGTTTTCCTTGATGCATTCGTTCAAAACTTCGAGCTTCTTATCATCCTTCAAAGTATATGTCGCCGTCGTGTTGCCGACGCATTTTTTCTGGAACTTATTCGGATACCGGGCGATCTCGAACCATTTGCCCGCGTATTTATTAAGATCAACCGATTCGACCGTGGCAGGTTCACTGCTTTTTTGTGCCGATACGGCAAATACCGATAAAAACATCAGCAGCAGACTCGCAATTAGTATTTGTTTATTCATAAACTTCCCCCTTCTCGAAAATTTTACTCCAATTTTAGGATTGTATTTTGCATCAAAAAGTTTGAAATAATTTGCTTTTAGTAATTTCTACTTTTTATAATCTATTCTAAATTTATTTTACAGAAATTTAATATATGCCTATTTACGAATATAAATGCACCGACTGCGGTTCGCATTTCGAAAAGATACAAAAAACTACGGATGAACCTTTGCAGGTTTGCGAAAAATGCAGTGGCCGACTCGAAAAACAATGGTCGCTTTCGGGTTTTCAATTCAAAGGCGAAGGCTGGTACATCACCGATTACGCCAGGGATAAGAACGGTCAATCCGCCGAAAAGACGGAAAAAAGTTCGGAAACGAAATCAACCGAAAAGACGGAAACTGCATCAAAGGATACAACAAACACGAAGAAAGATACGGTTTCAAAAAAGGATTAAGGAAAGCACAATGAAATTTTTGGTTGCGAGATTAACGGTAATTTTTTGTCTTTTAACACTGGGACTTGTCTCGGTTTTCGCTCAATCGGGCAACAGCCGACGCAATACGGCAAATCTTGACGGAGTGATTTTGTCCGTCACGGCCGCCCGGACGGACGGCAAAGAAGAACCGATCCGCACCGAAAATTTGTATTTTTACGAAAACGCCGTCGAGCAGAAGATCAAAAATTTCACCTACGACCCGTCGCCTGCGAGAATCGTTATTCTGGTTGACAATTCGCAGACCGTTCCCGCCGATCTTGAAAAACTAAAACAGGCGACGATGGAATTTATTTACGAGATTTACGACGGGGATCAGGTTTTTGTCATCGCTTACGATGAAAATCCGGAGATCATTCAGGAATGGACGGATGATGCGAAAAAACTGGAAGAATCTGTAAAAACCTTCCGCAAACAGGGCAATCCCCATCTTTTCGACGCCTTAAACGCTTCCGTTTCGGAAGTTTTGGTGCCGCTCATGCCCGGTACGCGAAAAACCGCTGTCGTCATAATCGGCGACGGAATTGACCGCGGAAGCAAAACGCCGTTTGATTCCATTCTGGCCCAACTGCAAAATCACAATATCACGGTTTACGCCCTTCAGATCAAAGACCGTTCGGGCGGAGCTTATCACCGTTACCGGCCGAAAGCCAAAAAGGTCATCCAAAGTCTGACGGAAGATACCGGCGGACTTACATTTCCGATTGACGAAGCTAAAACCGCTGCCAAAACGATCTGCGACGAACTACGCAAAAACCGTTATCTGCTTTCATATTTTCCGACCAACACATCTTCTTACGATGCCAGAAAAATCTTTATCATCGCCGACGATGGCATCAAACTTCGCTACAAAACCGCTCAACCGCCGAATATAAAATAGGCAAAAAAGGATTGCTTTTAGATTCAAGTTATTGTGTTATTATAAACACTTTGGTTTTGAAAGTTATATCTTTATGTTTACAAGGCTGATTATCCGCCTGTTATAATGAAACCTAATCGAGAAATTCAGTTGGAGCAAAAATAAGTGAGCGATTCCGACAAAAAACCCAAAATTCCGCCGCCGGATGATTTTTCAAAAACGACACCGAATATAAATTTGCCCGACGAAGGCGACGATGATTACGGCGGCTGGGACAAGACCAATTACAACATTCCTTCACAAACTCCGGCCGACGACTGGGGAAAAACGGTTATAAATTACGATGTTTCTTCCAATGATGACGATGACGACGATGATGATGATCTGAGCAGTACTCATTATTCCAATAAAAGTCCGAAAGAACCCGATTGGGGAATGACGCAGGCGAACGTCAATATCAACTCCGATTTTGAAGCCAACAACGAGATGGATTTCGGCGAAAAGGACGAATCCTACGGAGCGACGACGCCGTATTTCCGTCTGCCGGAAGCGGAACGCGAAAAATATCAGAATCTTCCGCCGACACCGACCGAAAAGGCTCAACAGGAAGAAAAAGAAAAACGCGAACAGGGCGGCATTCCGACTTGGTTCTGGATTTCCGCCGGATTGATGATGATCTTTTTCTTTGCCATCGTCGTCATTGCGGCGGCCTATTTTATTTTTTCCGGCAATAAAGGTTTCGATGTCGTCGTCACGGGAGCTCCGACGGGCAGTAAATTTAAGGTTGACGGTTCGGAATGGGGCGTTCCTTCGACGAAAAACGAACACAGACTTTACGGCCTGGAAGCGGGAACGCGAAGAATTGAAGTCATTCATCCGAACTTTAAATGCGAGCCGAAGGACGTAGCCGGCGTAGATGGCGGAAAACCCGAAACCTTCATTCCGGTTTGCAGTCGAACAAACCAGGAACAAGTTTCTGTTTCGGAAGCGGATTGCGAAAAGACTCTGAATGAAGACACGAGAGAAGCCTGTGCCGAAAAAATTCTGAACAGTCTGTCCAACCCGCCCGATCTCGAGAGGCTCTTAAAAGCTCTCCGGCTTCTGCGGATAAACTTTGCCAAAGACAGTGCCGCCGTCCCCGAAAGAAACAAGCGGATCTTAACGATCGCTTCTCAGCACATCAAAAATCTTCCGTCGCAAGTGGTCATCGAGATCGGCGGACATACCGATTCCGACGGAAGCGATGAATATAATCAGAAACTTTCCGAACGGCGTGCCAAAGCCGTCAAAGATTTTTTCCTTTCATTGGGAATAAAAGAATCGAGATTGACCAGCCGCGGCTACGGCGAAAAAGAAAAGGTCGCCGACAACGACACGGAAGACGGCAAGGCCCGCAACCGCCGGATCGATTACAAAGCTATTCAGTAATATTTTCAGACCGGAACGCCCGGCCTTCCGGTCATTACAAAATCAAACGCTTATCACCGGAACGCCGGGTGATGTTGCGGCTGTCGAAATACTCGAGTAGCGGTATCGCATATTTTCTTGAAATTCCCGCCAGATCCTTAAATTCGGGAACGCCGATCAGACGGTTTTCGCTCTGTGTTCCGGCAAAATTTTTGATCTTTTCGGTCAAATTTTCGATGGTTTCCGCCGAAAAATAAAAATCCTCCGTAACCTTCAAGATTTCACCGGAATTTAGAAGCATTTGAAATATCTTGCGGGCTTGCGATGTTGAAATTTTCGTCCCGCGAATGGATTCATCCAAAGCATCTCCGAGCGGCGGAACCTGCAGACCAGCTTTTTTGTAAATCTTCGAAAGATTTTCCCGCACCCGTTGTTCTTCCGCAGAAAGTTCCGTTTTGTGCGAACCTGCCCGTACAAAATCTTTTTCGACCGCGATCTTCTTTTCCGTTTCAAGGTATTGCAACGCCGTCTTGAAAACATCGAGCGGAATATGGGCGGAAGTTTTTTCCCGCAAAGTTTCCCGCAAAATCCCTTTTTCAAGCGGCTCGCGTTTGTGATGAGCTTCAATCTCACTTAAAACCTTTTGTTTCAGATCGTCAAACGGAGTTCTGGCAACATAAAAATTTTCGGCTTTGATGACCGCTGTTTTGGCCAGATTTTCATTTAAGGCGTTTTGCAGAATTTCCCTTCGCCAGGCCGTACTCGCCTGCAGGTCGGCAAAAACCGCTCCGCCGTCTTTCGCAGTTTCGAGAAAAAGTTTTATCCGTTTTGCTTTATCATTTTCCGATTCGATCAGATCGTTCAAAAATGTGCGGGTATTTTCCAAATCCTTCCGTTTATGTTTTTTGGCGAGGGCATCAATGATTTTTCCGCCCGCAATCGTAACTTGCGGCGAATACTGCCGCAGGATAAATCTTTCGGCCGGAATGGCGACGACGGGAATTTCCAGCCGGACCTGAACGAAGTCCTTTTCGCCCTGCTTTATTTCTCTCGCTTTATTCAAAACCTCGATTCTCGCCAAAGCCTCGACCGTGCCGACCGAAACGCGGACTCTCTGCCGCGACCGAAGCGGACGTTTTGCATCTTTTAAAACTTCGACTTCGGCATCAAAGATCTGAACGGGACGCAAAACATTCGATTCCGCCAAAACCATTCCGCGTTCGATCTCGTCCGTGTTGACGCCGCCGAGATTGACGGCGGTTCTCTGTCCGGCGTGGGCCGTTTCAACCGTCTTGCCGTGCGTCTGAACTCCGCGGACACGCACCTTTTTGCCGACGGGAAGAATCTCCATCTCGGTGCCCGTCTCGATGACGCCGCTCGTCAATGTCCCCGTGACGACCGCCCCGAATCCTTTCATCGAAAATGCCCGGTCAACGGAAAGTCTTGTGATCGTTTCGTTCTTTCGGACAGGGATTTTTCCGGCAATTTCAGCCAGTATTTTTTTCAATTCATCAATTCCGCTTCCCGTTTTTGCCGAAACTTCCAAAACCGGAGCATTTTCTAAAAATGAGTTTTCGACCAATTCGGCAACGTCCAATTTGACGAGTTCGAGAAAATCTGCCCCGACCAGATCGCACTTGGTCAGAACGATTACGCCGGATTTCGTGTCGAGAAGCCGGCAAATCTCGAAATGTTCGCGGGTTTGCGGCATCACGCCTTCATCCGCCGCGACGACCAATGCGACGAGATCAATGCCGCTTGCCCCGGCGAGCATATTTTTGACGAATTTTTCGTGTCCGGGAACATCTACGAACCCGATCTTCACTTCACCGAGATCGAGTTCGGCAAATCCGATGTCAATCGTGATACCGCGTTTTTTTTCTTCCGGCAGACGGTCGGCATCCACACCCGTCAAGGCTTTGACGAGTGCGGTTTTTCCGTGGTCAATATGTCCGGCTGTGCCAACAATTATATCCATAAAAAGCGAATTCCAAGTTTAGCATCTTGGAGGCTAAACTCGGAATCAAGCGTTTTTTATTTGATAGAATTACTCAACGATCTCAAACTCGACCCAGCGGGTTGCCGTCTGATATTTTTCCTTGGCAAATTTATCCGTAACGATCACCTGCAAAACATAATTGCCGGGCGGAAGACTTTTCCCGAGTGTGATCGCTCCGATCGCCGGCACACGCCGTAAATCGGTTTGATCCGCCGGACTAAATTCTCTCGGTTCGCCCTCCATTATGACCTTGCCGTCACGCAAAAGCCTGACGCCGATTTCCATCTGCGGATTTTGATTTGCCCGGTTGGCGGCATTATAGATAATGTAGCCGTACTGCAAAACCGTTCCCGGCTTAAACCGTCTTAAGGTCGTGTCTATATTCGTACTCAGATCGTCATTGCCTTCGATTGCCGTATCGGGCTTTTCTCCGGCACGAATCTTTTGCCATTCCGCCGCCGAATAATTGTTCAGAACGAGACTTGAAAGAGTCAGCCGTTTCTTTTTCAGATTCGGAATCTCGATAAACTGCGAAGCCGAACCGACTTTTGCCGTTGCCGAATCGCGTAAGGCGATACGGAATTGATACGCTCCGGGTTTTTTAACGGGAACGACCAGAGTGTAAATAATGCCGTGTTCCAGAAGTTTTTGATGATTGTTTTCGCTGACTTTGATCGTATAATTTTTTGATGCTTCGTCAATCGCCTGTCCGTTATCTCCGAAAGTCATCGCGATAATATCGAAATTCGCCTTTTTCGTGCCGTCCGCCTCATCCGTAAACTTTAAATCTTTACCTTCGATGAAAACCAAAGATTGAATAAACATCCCGTTCTGATCGTCTTCGGCAAACATCGCATTCAGATTTAAAGAAATATCACCCGCCGCAAACGGCGACGTCAGAGCGTTGTAGATTTGCTGTTCGACCGTCTGTTTGGCCTGAGCGATCTTTTCATCGGGAATGCCGTAAAAGCCGCTCCGGTAGCGAACCCGTGTTCCTTCCCGCAAAACATTGACCTTGAGTTTATTGTATTTGGCTTTTTGCGGATCAAAAGTTTCGTCATCCGGCTCGTAAGCGATCAAATAATAGCCCTTTTGATCTTCGACAATCTCGCTCAAACCTCTATCCAAATTGTTTCTGTTCTGAAACGGAAAGCCGCCCGTTTCATACGCGAGATAACGCAACGTCTGCTGTGAATCCCTGAAATCATCGGCTCTTAAATCTCTCTGATCAACATACGAACCCGGATCAAAACCGGTCGGTAAAACTTCTCTGATGACATCATTGGCAAAAGCCATACCCGGATTCTGTAAACCGCGTGGGTCAAGCGTGTAAAACACGACGGATGAGCGATTGGCAAAATCCGCAAGTTTTCTCAGCGAATCGAAAACCCGTGTGGATTCTCCGAGATTTCCCCGCCGCGAGATCGAAGCAAAACCTTCGGAAAACAATATGACGGATTTGCGTCCGGGCAATTCTCCCATACCGCGGACGATAAATCGCAACGCTCCCAATGTTCCGTACGCAAAATTTTCCTGCCGGTATTCGTTTACCTGTTTTTCAAACTCCTTATCGCTTTCCGTCCCGGCAATGCTTTTGACGTTCCCCTGCTCATCAACCATTCCTTCCAAATCTTCTTTAAGAGATGTGCCGATAGCCGTAAACGGACTTATCCCGCTTCGCCCGTAAGAATTCCAACGCACCTTTTCGATCGCCGCAAAAAGCTGTTGTTTGTTGTTGGTAAAGGACTGCAACGCACCGATTCCGCCGCCCGTGCGGATGATCGCCACCAGATCGCCTTCCTCGACCTGCTCGTTGATAAACTTTTTTAAAGCCTGCTTTACGTAATAAACGCTTTCAAATGACAAACCCAGATCATCAACCACGAGTGCATATGTGCGGCGAATCTGTTCGGGTTTTAATTTTACGGGCGGAACGGGAGTTTTACTTTTGCTTTCCGTCTTTGAATCATCTTTTGAAGTGTCGGTATTGGCAGTAGCGGTCTTTCCCGAACTTGTCACAATATATGAAAAATTCGTTATCTTCTGCTTTTTGCCGTTTTCGTAAATCTCAAAATCTTCGGGTTTGAGATCGGTGATCTGATTTCCTTTTTTGTCCGTGACGACGACATCCATCTGAATGATCGTGGTTGAAATTTTCACGACATCCGCGTCGTCTTCGACCGGCGGTGTCGGATTTGTCTGCGGTGTTTGGGCCGAGACAAATTGAGTCAAGAAAAGCAAACCGAAAAACATCGAAAGGGAAAGAATCTTTTTCATATTTTATACTCCTGTGATTTGTGGACTTTTACAGACACTTCTTCTTAGTTTGTTGGAAATTATTGGAGAGAGTGTAAATGCATTTTTTTCTAAAAATTTTTCCGATAAAATGAATTGGCGATTTATCCGAAAGTATAGACTTTAGACGAAAATTTGTAAATGATTTTTAGCTGATCTGAAATTCAGGAAACGCTTGCCGGAAGTCCGACCGTTATTAACTCCAGAAAAGTAAAATTGGCAATCATTGTGATGAGCGAATATGCGGCCGCAGTGCGTGGATTTCCGAGTTTGACAAGTAAGAAAAAAATACCGCGGGCGGAAAAGTTAAAAAACGGAACCAGAATAATTGAATTTGCCCGACTTGGGCATCTTCAGGACAAAAATTTCCGCTATGGTAAAAATTACCGAACCTGAAAAAGTTCCGAAGGAGACCGCTAAAACAGGCAGGATTTCCATATCGGTTTTCCTTTAATTTTGCTGTTCACCGTATTGATTGAGTTTCCGGTATAGGGTTTTTCGGCCGATATTCAGAAGCCGGGCGGCATTGGATTTGTCGCCGCCGGTATAATCGAGCGTAGCTTTGATGATCCTTTCTTCGACCTCGCTCATGGCCGACGGAAGTTCTATTTCCAAGCCGATCGAGCGGCCTTCGCTGGCCGCCTTCGCCCGCTCTTCTCTGGCCTGGGCGTCGATCTCAAAAGCCTTCTGGCTGATCGCGTTCGGCAGATCCTGCAATTCGATCTGTCGGCCCGAAGCGATGATCACCGCCCGCTCGATCGCGTTTTCGAGTTCG
>JBGTRS010000029.1:9476-16981 GCA_041940665.1 Pyrinomonadaceae bacterium
AGTTCGCGGACATTGCCCGACCATTCATAATTGACCAAAGCCCGCAGAGCCTCTTTGGAAATTCCCGAGACAAACCGCCCTGATTTTTCTTTGTATAATTCGAGAAAATGAAAAACAAGCAGATGTATGTCTTCGGGGCGTTCCCGAAGCGGCGGAACCTCGATCGGAAAAACCGACAGACGGTAATATAGGTCCTTGCGGAATTTTTCTTCTTCGACCGCTTTTTCGAGGTCTATGTTTGAAGCGGCAATGACGCGGACATCAACCTTGATCATATCGCTTCCGCCGATCCGCATAAACTCGCCTTCCTGCAGAACCCTTAAGAGCTTGACCTGGGCGGGCAGAGTCATTTCACCGATCTCGTCCAGGAAAAGCGTTCCGCCGTCGGCTTCTTCAAAGCGTCCTTTCCGCATTTCTCTGGCATCGGTAAAAGCACCTTTTTCGTGTCCGAAAAGTTCCGACTCGAGCAATGTTTCAGGAATCGCCCCGCAGTTTATCTTCACATAAGGTTTATCTTCTCGGCCCGAATTGTAATGAATGAGATTGGCGATCAATTCCTTGCCCGTGCCGGACTCGCCCTGGATCAGAACGGTCGTATTCGTGTCGGCAACATTCAAAGCCAGCTCGACCGAGCGGCGGATGTTTGCGGCCTGTCCGATTATTTCGCCCGTATTCCGCTCGTGGAGTTCGCTTTTCAGACGCATCACTTCGGCCGAAAGCTGGTCGCGTTCAAGTGCCGTGCCGATCTGGTCGGCGATGCCTTCAACGAGGGCGACATCGTTATCGTCGAAACCGTTTTCGAGTTCTTCACTCCAGACAAATCCCAACAGTCCGAACGCCTGACCGCCGACTCTGACGGGCGAAACCAGAGCGGCCTTGCCGTTAAACTGCGAATTGAAGATCACGCGAACCGTCAGAGGCAATTCCTTATCGATCAGTCGCAGAGTTTTGCCTTCTTCCAGAATGTCCTTCAATGCCGGAAACGGTTCGAGATCGAGCGATTGGTTATGCTCTTCGATCATCTGCAGAACCTTGTTCGGCTTGACTCCTTCGCCCATCTTAAATGATGCCAGCGAAATCTTTTTCTCCGTCTGGTCTAAAACGCCCAACGCTCCGTAATCCGCTCCGACCAGGCCGACGGCACGCTCCAGAACTTTCGACGAAACGATCTTAAAATCCGAATGCGAATTCAGAGTGTTGGCAATCTCCAAAAGAGCATTCGTGCGTTTCGTCTCCTGTTCCTGCGTCACATAGAGACTCGTATACTGATAACCGATGGCGAGCTGACTGGCGATCGATTCGAGAAAAGATATGTCTTCCTTGAGCCAAACTCTCGGCTTTTTCGTGTCGTGAAGTCCGAGCAGACCGATGACCTTTTTATTGAGAACGATCGGCAGAACGAGCAAAGATCGGGTTTCGAGGGCTTTGGCAAGAAACCGCACTTTGGCATCTTTCGCTTTCGATGTGTCGTTGACGACGATCGGTTTGGTTAAGTCAAAATGTTCGGAGAGTTTTTTTGCATCGATCGGAATCCGCGTTCCCTCGCTGACGGGAATATCTTCCGAAGCCCGCCATTCGTGGCTGATGCTGAGTTCATTGTCTTCCGTCAGTTGGATCAGATCGCACCGGTCGGCTTCCATCATCCGGCCGATCTCCGAAACGACGACCCGCAGAAATCTTTCGAGTTCGATACTCGTCGGCAGATCCCTGGCCAGACGGTCAATGATCGCCTCGCGGGCTTCGTGCATTCTGATTTTACGTTCCAATAAAAGAGTCTGCGGATTTACGGGAGTTTCGGGGCTTTCCAGTTCAATCTTCATAAATAGTTTATTTGCAAAACTTATAAATCTCAGAAGAAAGTTTTTCTTTCAATTATTAGTTTTCTCTTTTATTGACAAAATTGTCAAGTTGACACAGATAAAATCTAAGGTGTGTTATTTAGAAGCATCTTATTAAAAAAAATAAAGTCATCCAAATTTTATCGGATGACTTTATCTTTATTTTACTTTTTTATTTTCTACTGTTTCTGCTTGTCTTTATCTTTGTAATCAACCCGTTTTTTTCCGGCCTTGGCGATTTCAAGGAGATCTTCGGCCTGCAGATTGTCTTCATCGAGTTCGATCGCTTTATTCAGTTCCCTGATCGCTTCGGGATATTTAGCCAGATCGATCAGGATCGAACCCAATTCCGTCCGGTAGAGGCTGTTCTCTTCATCCAGTTTAACGGCTTTTTCCAGGGCTTTGCGGGCATCATTGTCATTATCACTGCCGAGTTTGTTGTAAGCCCGTCCCAGATTGTAATGAGCGGCGGCATCTTTCGGATTTTTGGCGATGAATTTTTTATACGCCTTGACCGCGTTTTCAAAGGCGATGTCCGAATTTCGCTTCTTTTCTTTTTCCTTTTTCCGGGTTTTCTTCTTGCCGTCTTGCGGCGTTGCCTCATCGGCCGGGTCAGCTTCCGCCTCGGCTTCGGCTTCTTCCAATGCGTAGGCGATACCGAGCCGGAAATGGGCGTCGGCCAGATCGGGATCGAGTTCGACCGCTTGTTTTAAAGCCTCGATCGCCATTTCCGTTTTATTTTTGTCGAGATATTCTTCGCCCTTTTTTAAGGCCTCTTTGGCATTCGTAAATTCCGGAACTTCTTCGTCTTCGGTTTCCGCGTTTTGATTTGTATTTGTATCTATAATTTCCGCATTGTTGTTGGTATTATCGGCGATATTTTCGTTCTTGGCCGCTTCCGTTCCGCAACCCGTCACCCAAATTGTTGATAAAACTAAGATCAGATAAAACTTTCTCATAAAATATAAAACCACAAATTTTATCCCGGGGGAAAGATAAATTGTCTTCCTCCTAATAAATGGACGTGCAGATGAAAAACCGTCTGCCCGCCGTCTTCATTCGTATTAATAACCGTCCGGTACCCTTTTTCGGCAAAACCTCTTTCGCGGGCGATTTCCGCCGCCGTCAGTAGAAGATGTCCGAGCGTTTCTTTGTTTGTCTCGCCCGCTTTGTCCATCGAGGCGATATGCTCGCGCGGAATTATCAAAATATGCGTCGGAGCCTGCGGGCTGATGTCTTTGAAAGCCACGCAAGATTCATCTTCATACACAAATTCGGACGGAATTTCGCCCGCAATGATTTTGCAAAAAATACAATCTTGACTCATATCAGAATGTTTCATTAAAGCATAAATAGAGAGTCTTTTTAAAGCAAATTTCAACAAAGGAACACCGGCATCCTGCCGGCGTTCCTTTGGAAAACATTTTTAATCTTCATTATCCAAATCGTTGAAAATAATCGTGTAGATCATAAAAACTCCGCCGGCCGCCGCCGCAATAAATAAAATTAAAGCAAACACCGGATAACCGAGGACTTTGAGCGGCGTTTCGATATTCATAAGCATCGAAGCACCGATAATTAAAGCCGCCAGAACGAGTCCCATCGTGATCCGGTTAGCGACCTTCTGAAAACCGATCATCAGCGTTCTTTCATCAATCGCGTCCACATTCAGTTTCAGATCGTTGTTGGCGATCGTCTCGAGAATTTTATTTAAGCTCGGCGGAATGTTTTCAACCAACTGTTTGACCTCGATGGCACTGCTTAAAACCGCACCGGGCGAAACACTTTCGACCACACGCTCGCTCAAAATTTCGGCGGCGTGGCGTCGAATCGAAGCATTCGGATCAAATTCGGGGTCTAAGGTATAAACGGCTCTGTCTAAGTTCAGAAGAGTTTTGGCGATCATCGTAAATTCCTGCGGCAGACGAAAACCGCAATCGGCGGAAATTTTCGTAATCTCCAGAACGACCTTGCCGGCATCGAGTTTTTGCAGATTCGTTTCGCGGTGAGAAACGACCAGTTCGCCGATCCGGTGTCTAAATTCGGTTTCGTCGAAATCTTCTTTTTCCTCGCCCATTTTGATCGCCGTTTCCGCCACATCATCGCCGCGTCCTTCGCTGATGGCCAACAGGAGATTGAGCAGATCCTCCTGAAAACCCGACATGAGACGTCCCGTCATCCCGAGATCGAGCAGAGCGATCCGGCCTTCGTCGGTGATAAAGAGATTTCCGGGATGCGGATCGGCGTGAAAGATTCCGTCGGCTAAAATTTGTTTGAGATAGGCGTGAAAAAGTTCATCGGCCAGTTCCTCACCGTTGAGTTCCGTCAGTGCCAGAGGACTGAGATCGGTGATTTTCTTGCCCTTGACGTATTCCATCGTCAGAACCCGCGAAGAGGAATAATCTTTGAAAGGAAGCGGAACGATTATGTTCTCAAAATCTTCGAGATTTTCGGAAATTGAAACCAGATTCGCGGCCTCGCGGGTGTAATCAAGTTCATTCAGGAGGCTTCGGCGAAGCTGTTTGAGCGTATTCTGAAATTCATAACGCCGGCCGACGCTGGTTTTGCTGTCGAGAAGTTCGGCCAGATCATCGAGAGCGTCCAAGTCGTGAACGACCTTTTCGCGGATGCCCGGACGCTGTATCTTAACGACGACCTCTCTGCCGTCGCGTAAAACCGCTTTGTGAACCTGTCCGATCGAAGCGGCGGCGGTCGGAATATCGTCGAAATCGGAAAATGCTTTGGAAAGCCGGACGCCGATCTCTTCGGAAACGATTCGTTCGACTTCTTCGAACGAAAACGGTTCGACATTGTCCTGAAGCCTCGCAAGTGCCTCTAAATATTCCGGCGGAAAAATATCCGCCCGCGTCGAAAGCAGTTGACCGAGTTTTATATATGTACTTCCCAAGTTTTCCAGATCTTTGGCAAACTCGTCCGCTTTCGCCGTTTCTTCTTCCGAAAGTTCCAAATCTTCGGCGAGAATATCATTCATTCTCGCCTGTTTAACGAGGTCGGAACGTCCGTATTTGACGAGAAGCAAGGCAATATCCCGATAGCGTTTCAGATGTTCGACCTTTTCCGTGATGCTCATAAATTTCCCCCTTTACTCAATAAATTAGTCAAATAAGCATAACATTCATTATGGCGAAATAAATAGCCACTATTCAATTTGGCGAAAACTGTTATAGAATAAAAACGTAGTATTTTTGAATTATAAAACTTTATGTCCATTCTTATTGCTGAAGACAACGTTGCCCAACGCCGATACGTTTGCGAATTGCTCGAACGCGAATTTCCCGAACATACGCCTTTACTGGAGGTTTCCGACGGTTTAGAGGCGATCGAAACAACTCTGGAGAAACGTCCCGAACTCTGCATTTTCGATATTCAGATGCCGAATCTGTCCGGTGTCAAAGCCGCCCGGAAAGTCTGGCGTGAATATCCGCAGGCAAAGATCATCTTCTGGACGCAGTTTCCGCATGAGATCTATATCAACGAGATCCGCAAGATCATCCGCTCGCTCGATCCGCAACCCGCTTACGGTTTTATCCACAAAAACAATCCGGAAGCGAGATTCCTGCGGTTTGTCGCGACCGTTCTGGAAGACGGTGCGGATATGATTGATCCGGCGTTTAAGGATTCCTTTAAGCGTCCGCTTTTGACCGAATTCGAAGCGGAAGCCTTGCGGTATCTCGCCCTCGGTCTCTCGAATTGGGCGATCGCCCGCAAATGTTCGCTCTCGCAACGCGGTGTCGAAAGCCGGCTAGCCAATCTTTACGAAAAACTTTTCACGGATATTTCCGAAGGCACGGAAAACGAAGCTTACGACAAACTCGCCTACAACGTCCGCACGCGAGCGTTTTTCGAAGCTCTGCAACGCGGTTTGATAAACAGCGACGAATTAGCCAAAGCCGAAAAAGAACTCGCCAGATGGACCGAACGCGACAGAAAAAGATTTTTAGAAGAAAAAACCCGGTAATTGGCGAAAAAAAATAATTTCGAGTGGCTCTAAAAATATAATGCTCAAATAAAAGAAAAAATCGGATCTCCCGGATTTCTTATACTATTTCGTTACCGGCCTTATTCCATCTCGTCTATTTTTTACTCGGGATAAATCTTTCTATTTCAAAGAATTCCGTAAAATCAGGGGTTTTGTAAATTCAACCTATGCGGAACGATTTTTGCGTCGTTTTTCCGTTTAAAAAGCTGAATTTTGCCGATACAGCTTTCTCTTCCGTTTTACAACAGAGAAAATTTAAGGAGAAAGGACTTATGCTTAGAACCCCGAAACCCCTTTTAGCATTGCTTCTCTTATTGCCCTTGGTCGCAATCAATGCTTTGGGAAATAACCCCGCTGATGATGACGTCTATGACGACTATATCCCCGAACAGAGTGCGAGAGTTGCCCGCATCAAAATTTTAGAAGGTAACGCCCAGATCAAACGGGCGGAAAGCGAAGATTGGGAACGTGCCGTCGAAAATCTGCCGCTGGTTGAAGGCGACGAGATCGTCACCGAAGAAAACACGAGAATTGAAATTCAGTTCGACCGAAACAATTATCTCAGGCTGGCCGAAAAATCCTACTTAAAAATTATCAACTTACAAGACGAAGGAATCGCCGTCAGTCTTTCGCAGGGAACTCTGAATCTGACGATTCTGGAATTCGATAAAGACAAACAGTATTTTGAAGTGGATGCCCCGCGAACCACGGTTGCCTTTCAAAAAGCCGGAAAATACCGCATTGATGCCGGCGATGAATATAAAAAGGAAGTTCGCGTCGCCGTTGACGAATGGGGCGAAGCCAGAGTCTATTCAAACGATTCGGGCTTTACCTTGAAAAACGGACGTACCGCGACGCTGTTTCTCGACGGCGATTACGCGGGCGAATGGGATACGAGGAGAAATTCGAGATACGACGACGACTTTGACAAATGGACGGCGGAACGCGATGCGGTCATCGAAAGAAGAATCCGAAATGCAAATGATAGAAAATATTACGATGACAGCATTTACGGTGCGGACGAATTGAACGATTACGGCGAATGGGTTTATGCCAGAGATTACGGTTATGTCTGGCGGCCTTACGGCAATTCGATCAGCCGTTATTCAAACTGGTCGCCGTATCGCTACGGTCATTGGCGTTGGCTTCCCTATTACGGCTGGACCTGGGTAAACGACGAGCCGTGGGGCTGGGCAACCTATCACCACGGACGTTGGTTCTATTACAACGGTTACTGGGTTTGGTCGCCGTATTCGCGGTATTACCGCACGAGAAGTTACTGGCGGCCGGCGATCGTTTTTATAACTTATATCGGCGACAGTTACTGCTGGTATCCTCTGCCTTACCATTATCGTTACTACAATTACAATTACGGCTACCGCAACCGCTGGCGAAGATACCGCCGCAACAACGGGAACGATGGCAATGGAGGACCGAACAATCCGCCGAATAATCCGCCCGCCACCCCGACCATTCCGCCGGAAAATATCGCCCGGGCCAACCGCAACCGAAATCCGCGGATCTACGATATTCCGCGAACGGGTGTCGTTTCAATTTCAAAGGAACACTTCGGAAGAGATACGAAAGGAATCCGCCGGCCGCCCATCAGCGTCGCCGATGAAGTTTTGAAAAAACAACCCGTGATCGCTGATTCTCCGCCGATCATT
>JBGTRS010000030.1:0-5028 GCA_041940665.1 Pyrinomonadaceae bacterium
ACTACAATGGCCAGTCCCACTCAGGTCATCTGCGGAAGATCATCTATTTCAAATCTACCAGTCGTTGCTGGCCAGGATTAGCTTGTTTAATTCAGGCAAGATAACTGACTTGTCTTTTCAGAGACAAACATTATGGTTAGGTGCATTAGGTTTTTGTGAGGAAATGATTTTCTGAGAAAATTATTTTTGTTTCGAGATTTTTTTCGGTGACCAGCCGGCGGAATTTTTTACCGTCCAGCCGAGCTGGATTTCCATAATGTTCCGCGGTTCGGGAGCGTTTTGCGGTTCTTCGGAATTCGCTTCCTTCGCCGCCGGAACCTTTTTCGACTTCATCGGTTTTTCCATAAACTGCAGCCAGAAAAGATGAAGCTTGCGGTTATAAACGACCGGCGTGACCTGATCGCCCTGAATTTCCACATCAATTTTCTCCCAGGCACTCCACGTGCTGTAATTCATATCGTAAGTCCGGTAAAAATAGATATGCGGCATCGCCCTGGTTCGGCCGATGACGTGAACGATATTGATCTCATACATCGTCGTATCGCCCGTCAGGTTTTCCAACTCGTGATACAGTCCGCAAACTTCCAGATGCGAAACCTCGTCAACCTTATGGAGGTAACTGAGAAACGCCGCCTCGACATTTTCCCGCGTGATCTCGTTCTGCATAATTTCGTTTTCGAGTTCTTCGAAAAACGGCGATTTATCATCACGCAGTTCCGGTTCGATCCAGTTTTCCGGATAAAAGAAAACCTTCCGGTTGGCTTCCCAGATGCGGTAAACCTTCATCCATTTCCATTGCGACCAGGCGTCGGCGGAAGTGACGTCTTCCTTTTCGTCTTCGGTGACTTTGACGTAGCGGTTTTCGAGATTGAGAAAACATCTTTGCACGAACAATTGGATGGAACTGATCGCCTGTTTGATTCTCGAGGTCAGCTGGCACGAACTCATTTCGACATCTATCAGAAAATATTTGTAGAGCGAGGTGGCGTCCTTCCAATACAGAGGGTTGGGAATCGTTTTGCCGTTCAGGACGATTTGTTTGGACTCGTTTCTGAGCGATTTTTCGATGTGAAACTCGACCAGAGCGGTGCGTTTCGCTTCGCGGATCTCATCGTGCAGAGGCGTGATCTTTTTAAGCCAATCGTCCTGTTCGTATTTCGATTTGACGGCTTGACGGGTTTGCGTGGCGACCGTTTTATCGTGTTCCAGATCATCGTCTATCAAAGCCCAGCCGAACATCGTTTCGGCATTTACGCCCGTCAGTTTCATCCGGTCAAAACATTTCTTTAAGCGGTAAAAAGTTTCGGCGAGCGTATAGTGCAGGTCTCCGGCGGTGTGTTTCAAATTAAATCCGGCATCAATTTCCGACAAATCCGCCTTGCTCCATTCGGTCAGTTTTTCGATCTCTTCGAATATCTGCGTTTTGGTCTTGGCAGAATCTTTTGCCAGATCGAGAATCGAGCGGATCGAGGCGGTTTCGGGTTCGGGAAATTCGGATTTGAATTTCAGAAATTTATACAGATTCAGCCATTTTTCAAAATCGTTCGGCGGGGCGGCGGAAGCGGCGACCGGCAACGCGGAAAGATCGAGCGTTTCGACATCGCTTCCGTTTTTGATGAACCATTCCAGATCTTCGTCCACGATTTTCAGACGTGATACGAGCAAAGCGATTTTATGAACGAGCGAATAGGCGTTAAAGAAGTTCGGAAAATTAGTGCGGGAAATTTCTTTCTTAAAAGTTCCGTCCGCATTTTTTTCGATCAAACTTTTGTCTTCCAGCGTTTCAAGCAGAGTTTTCGGCGATGCCGGAAGTTTCAAGTTCGTTAAGATTATATTCGCCTGCGAACCGTTTATATTGAATGCCGAAGCGATGTTTGCCTTGATCTGATTTTGGGCGGCATTCAGCAGATCGTTCAGATTTTGCTGAATAGTTTTAATGCTTGCAGTCAGTAATGTTTTATTTGCGTCGCTGATGAACGAGGCATCGAATTGTGTAATAAAAGCGGTTTCCTCAACCGAAAATCCGGCATCGGTAAAACGCGTCTTGACCGATTTTAAAATATCCTGCAAGGGAACAAGGGCCGCGAGCAGATCGGCGTTGGTCAGTGTCGTTAATGAATCGGCATCAAAACCGAGAAGCGTGTTCCGGTCGGCCTCGCTCAAATTCAATTTATCCAACGCCGCCTGGCTGTCCGAAAGACTTTTGCGGAGTAAACCGATGAGCTGAAGCAAAGTTTCTTCACGCAAACCGAGCGGAGAATCGGGCGAATAATTCAAGATGTAATCCAGCTCGAGCAGGGAAATCTTCGAGTTTTTGACAAATTCCAGATTTTCCAGACATTCGACGGTCGTCTTCAGATCCGCAAACGGGTCACCCGTGTTGGTGACGGATAAAAGCAGAAGCAAATCCTTGATGCTTATTTTCAAACCCTTCGCCAGGTTTTTGTATCGCAAAAGGATGGAGAGCGATTCGACGGATAAATGATTGCTGGTCTTGCCGACCAGGAGATCGAAATCGCTCTGCGTCAAAGCGAGTGCCGAAAGAACCGTCGGCACGGGCGTATAACCGTTAAAGGGAGCATTGCTGTTGACACCGAAAACGATGTTCGGGTCGAGCGACACGGGAGCATCGTTATTGTCCACACCGGTAAAATGCGGATCGAGCGGATTTGTGACGGCGATATTTTGAAATAGCTTTTTATACAACGGATCAATTTTGACATCCGGTTTGTCGGGCTTTAAGCGGATTTCCCGGTTTATGTCGCCGTAAAACGCGAGCAGAACTTCAAGATCGAGTTTCAGTTTTTCCTGCAACTGCTTGAAGCGTTTCAGATTGATCAAAGTATGGCCGTCAATCTTGTTGTTTCCGATTTTCGGATTTCTGATCAAAAGATCGAGTTCCCACATCTTCCAGTCGGTTTTTCGCCAGAGCCGCAAAAATCTGTGCATCAGATCGAATTTGGCGGGAGTTAAGTTGCTGACCTTCTGGAGATCCGTATCACAGCTGTCGGGCGGACGGACGATCTCGCTTTTGTTCGGCGAAGCCGGATTGTTGACAAACCGCACGAGCAGTAATTCGAGCAATTCGTAATATCGGAGTTTCGCCCGGTCTAGAAAAGAATTTTTCGGGTCGGTCGCGTCCGTTACCGGAACGGAAGGTTGCGAGGTGTCGAATCCCCAGAATTTATCCTGGTCGGCGGCGTTTGCTTTTGGTGAAATAATCAGGTCTTTTTCAAACGAGGAAATACCGAAAAATTCCGCCGCGATCGTCACATCCGCCGGCTTTTTATTGTTTTCGTCCGAAATATCCTGAAAGGTTTCCATCAGTTCGAAACGCGGAACCCGCAAATGATTCAGATACGTCCGGGCTTCGGTTTGAAAAAGATTGAAGCCGGAATTCATCGGGAAATCGCTCGTGGCTAAAGTTTCGTAAGCGGCTGAACGGATGTGCTGCGGAATCGCCCGCAATTCTTTGGCGGTCAGGGTCGTCTGATGGCTGAAATTCGTATTTTGCGGAGACATATAGTTCTCCAGAATTTCGCAAACCAGATCAATGTATGGGAGAGGCGTATTCGTGTTTTCGCAGTTTAATTTGATGTTGCCGAGATCGGGACGTCGTTGCAGAAGAATCTCTCTGACATTGAAAAACGTCGTCGCATTTTTCTTGATCAGCGAATTGTGTTTGCTGATAAAACGGAGCATATCGGTCAGATAGGCGGCCGGGCTGTAGAGCGATTTGCAATGTTCGCAGTCGCAAAAATCCAGCGAGCCGAACAGCAATTCGAGATTCGGAATATCGCCGATGATTTCTTTTATCTCATTTTTCGTATAGGTCTGCGGAATGATGACCGCCGGAATGTTCGAGTTCGGTTCGCGTCGGTATTCGAATAAACGATTCAAAATTCTCAGATACTGCATCTTGGAGAATTCATAGACGTAATCCGCCTGTTTCGCCGAAATTCCGTTTTTCTCCAGAATATTTTTCAATTGTCCTTTGCCTTTGAAATAGATCTGCATCGAACTATGCAAACCTGCATCAATCAAAACCGTCGCGGTTTGCGGGTCGGAGGTCTGCTTGTGAACACGCTGAACGATCTTTAGCTCTTCCTTTGTTTTTGCATTCAGATTGATGTCGTTATCGAGCAGATATTTATCGAGATTCTGGTTCTTCAGGCTGAAGCCGGTGTTTTTATCAATAAATTTCTCGATGTCGTCAACCTTCGATAGTTGACCGGTGTTGCTTCTTTTTAGTTCGCCGATCAGAGATTCCGCCGGAAACAGAATGACGCCCCGGTTTTTGAAGGCGGCGGCGTAATTTGCCACCTTTTCGTCCGCCGTGTCGCCCGGAATATTGGCCGGAACTTGCTTTCCGTTTTCGTTGATCAGTTCGACGATCTCATTTTGACTGAGCTTGGCAAAAGAACCCGCCGTCGTGAAATTCGCATCCGTCTGAATCTTGTTTTTCAGAAACTGAACGGTCGAAATATGATTTTTGGAAATATTTCCGAGTTCGACGGTCGTCGTAAAATCGGTGATCGCATTTTTCCCGATCGTCGCTTCCTCCGCTTTTAACGCCGTCCAAAAATCGGGATTGATGCCGCCGCTCGAAATAAACGTATCGGCGATTTTGGCGTAATGTTCGTTTTTGATCTTGGAATTATCGAGCAGGGTTTTGAGGTCCTGATTGCCGACCAGAATCGGTTTTTCGAGAGCAAATTTTTCCCTTTGGTTTTTCAGTTCCTGAAGAATTGCGTCCTCTCGTGCTTTGACCTGCCGCGAAACGAGATTTTGCGAAAGTGCGTTTTCAAGATAGTGTTTCTGCAATTCATCATTGGTAAAAACTATTCCCGCCGCGGCGAGTTCGGTCAGTTGTTCGATGGTTTCCCAATTGCTCGTCCCCCGCAGCAGATCACCCGGCAGGGTCGGCGGCACATTCAATTTGTTGGACTCCTGCAAGCGGGCGTCAAAGTCTTTAACAATATTGACGCTCTCGGTCGGCAAATCTTTTTGCGCAAACACGATTTGAGC
>JBGTRS010000030.1:5038-16929 GCA_041940665.1 Pyrinomonadaceae bacterium
ACCAATTGCATTATGTCGTCGGTATTCAAACCCGTCTGCAGGGCGATCTGCGAGATCTGTTTTTCGCCTTCCGTTTCGTGCAGATCGGATATTTTCTGATTGCCGATGGCTTTTTCGACCATCCGTTTGACGACCTCGAAATTCGATTCGCCCTGGAAATCGTCATCGCCTTCGGTAAAATTGACCCAGCGAATCTGTCCGACGTTAAAGTGCGGCTGAGATTTGATGAATTTATCGTTGGCGGGATTCGCATCAACCGGCTCGTATAGTTCGACGAGAAGATGGAATTTCTCCTTGACCTGTCCGGTGGCGGGATCGGTCGGCGGGTTGTAAGCAATGTCGAAAAAACCGTTCGGGAAATTTTTCTTGGTCGCGAGCGGTTCCTGACTCTTTCCGTCAAGCAATTTTTCAAACACCTTGATGACCATATTGCCTTTTCGATTCCAGAGATCATCCCGCACCGAACCGCGGATTCTGTATTTCCGCATTGACCGGGCGGCTTCCGGGTTGGCCTGAACGACCTTTTTGTTCAAGACCTTCATATCCGCCTTTTCCAGATTTCCGGTTTGCGGCAGGCCTTCGCTTTTTTGAAATTCAAGCACCGCTTTCCGCGTCGTTTTGCCGAAGCTCTGTGTGCTGAATTCTTTTTCGGAAATTTTATAGCCCAAAAATGAAAGGGCTTTTTGAGCATCATTGACCTTCGGGGAAATCTTGTTGACACGCAGTGCCGGGCTGTCAACGATATTCAGATTTTCGGCGGGCGGTTTGGTGATCTTGCGGACGTAAATTCCGCGGCTGGCGGCGACACTTTCCAATTTGTCGAGAGTGGCTTTATCAACATTTCCGGTCGGCGGAAGATCGTATTTTTTTTGAAACTCGGTGATAAGTTTTTGGGACGTTGCCCCGATCTGCTTGTTTTTTATTTCCTCGGCGGAAATCTTCAGACTCAATCCGGCGATCTTTCCCGCCTTTTGCAGTTTTGAATGAAGCAGATTTTTTTGCGTATTGGTCTTGAGGCGGACTTTTATTTCCGCGTCATAAATTTTGCTGAGAACCTCTTCCGATAATTTCCTGTCCGCCGGCAGGGAATTTTTTCTCTGAAACTCCTCGATTGCTTTGCGGGTTGATTTGCCCGCCATGCCTTCGGCAAGCTCCCGTTTGTCTATATTCAGGTTTAACTTCTGAAGAAGCGTCTGGAGTTTTTTCGTCCGGTATTTGCTTGACGTGACAAATTCATCATGAAGCGTCGCATTTATGGCGGAGACGGTTTTTTCGTTCAACTTACCGCTTGCTTCCAGATTGTTTTCTTTCTGAAACTTTTTAATGGCATTTTGGGTAGAAGCCTCGATCTTTCTCGCATTTATCTCATCTTTTTTGACGGACAAACCGATCTTATCCAAGGCCCGGTGCAGTTCGGCGACGTGCTTTTTATTTTCAGCTTCGATTTTAACGGGGATTTTTTTGTATGCCATAATGATTTACTCCTGATCTTTTTAATACTTTTCAATTTTCGAGAACCAACATCTCGAGCGGCTCTTCTCCCTTATTGACAAATGAAATACGGCTGTCTTTGGCCACCGGAAAGATCGCGTTCGGAATCACTTTTGAGCCGGCGGTTTCTCTGCCGAAACCGACGTTCAACATTCCAACGCCCGCAAGACAATACCAAAATTCGTCCCGGTCGGCGTTCAACCCGCCGCTTTCTCCCGCGAGAACGGTTACGCGCCGGAAGTTTTTATTGAAACCTCTTGTTACAAAGGAAATTACATCTCCATGCCGTTTCAAAAAATCTTCGGTCAGCTCCCGTCTGACGATTTTTTGTTCCGACCTTTCCGTTGGCGGTTTTTCTTTTTCGGATACGCTTTTCTCAGATTGTCCGTCAATTTTCAGGTGATTTGCCGTGATGACCAATTGGTAGGCCTTTTCGGTTGATTTATAACGCAGTTCGCCGTAGCGGTAATAGCAAAGCAATGAGAAAACAAAAAAAACGATCGCGGCGAAAATTTTTACCTGCCACAAAAGCACGGCTGCGATTATTAAAAAAGCGACGACCAGACTTCTGAAAAATTTTGAATCAGCCTCGATCCGCTGAACTTCCGCCAAGGCTTCCGGCTTCGTCAACAAAAGAAAATGCTGTGACCATTTGAAGGTATTGAAGATCTCGCGTTTCTCGTTTTTTAGAATCTCGTCATAAACTTTTTTCTCTAAATCTTTTTTTATCAAAAGTTCCTTTAACTTTTCATCCGTTTTGATAAATTTTTGGTGAATGAGGTGAGCCGTTTTATACGACAAGTCATATTTCGATTGAAAAATTTTTCGCAAACCCCGGTCGTAAGTCAAATCGAGAAAAGAGGCGGCCGCAAAAATCAGATTGCCGACAATATAGGCGACCAGCAAAAACGCTATCCACCCGACAAAATCGGCGGTCGGTTCGGGAAAAATCCTCCCTTCGCCGAAAATGCGTCCGTAAAACACGCCTGTCAGAAAATACGTCAAAAACCCGCCCGGCAAAAGCACCGAGAAGAAATCAATCACGCCGATATATATGTCGGATGGTTTCAGATTCATCTGTTACCTACTAAACTCGATCAAAGAAAACAGTTTGCTTTGAAGTATTACTTTCGCAATATCTCTTTTTCGCGTATGACGGACGGTAAAAAAAGATCCGTTCGTCATACCTTCAAAATGCCCTCCATCAATCAAAGTTTCTACTTGAAAACTTTCCGCCGGAAAATTTTCCGGTCGTCGGATTGCGAAAGGCCGACCACCACTCTCCCGTGGTCGGATTTTGACCAATCCATTTTTCGGTAAAACCGTTGGCTCTCCAAAACGGGTCATTTGTTTTTAATACTTCAATGTTTTTGAGTTCTTCCATTTGACCCGTAGCGGCATCAAACGTATCAAAGGTTTCTTTAACACCGCCACCGTCACCGCCGCCGCCACCGCCGTCATCGCCGTTATTCTCCATCATCAAGACGTTTGTCCCTAAACCGACACCTGCCACGCTTGTAGATGAAACGGCGACGCCGGAGGTAGCAGGAACCGAAATGGAACCGCCAAAGGTACCGCCGCCCGGTAATGCAAACATACCGCCGCCACCGCCGCCCGGAGGAGGCGTCATCAGTCCGTTGATGCCTCGACCAAGAGCCTGGCCGCCCGGTGTAAAAGCCGCCGAGATCGGTCTGGCAGCAGCTCCTGCGAAGATCGAGCCCACCCCCATACCCATATTGAACTCAGCTTGTTCTCTTGAAATCGGATCGCCGAAAAAACTTCTCTGATTAGCGGATTGATAAAGACTGTTAGCCGTTGCAACTCCTCCGGCTACCGCCAGGGCAGTTCCCACGCCGGATGCAGCTATCGCCGCAGACGCGGCCGGAGCAACTACTGCCAACGCCGCTCCGGCCGTCGCTACTACGGCAATGACGGCAACCGTTACAGCTATACCTACAATAAGACCTTTGAAAAAATTACTCGTAAACCAACTATCATTATCTTCGCCGCTCCCGCTCCCGCTTCCGCTTCCGGTTTGCGAACCCGTCTGTGAACCGGTCTGCGAACCTGTTTGTGAGCCAGTTTGAGAACCCGTCTGCGAGCCTGTCTGTGATCCGGTTTGCGAGCCCGATTGTGATCCGGTTTGTGGGGCTGTCTGCGAGCCCGTCTGTGGGCCGGTCTGTGGGCCGGTTTGTGGACCGGTTTGTGAGTCTGTTTGTGCCCCTGTTGCGGGTTTTTCGGAAGAACTGTTTGAAGGATCAATTTTTGTCAATATTAAACCTTCCCAACGTCCAAGTTTGTTGGCCTTGTCTATCCATTTCCACTTTCTTTTATTTTCCGGATCCGTAACTTCATAACCTAAACTCCGACCATACGCTTGAATATCGGCTAAAGATGATTTTTCCGTAAGGGGACTTGTTCGGGCGTCTCCAACTCCAATATGACTTTGAGTCCCGTTCGGGTCATAAAAAACCACGGGATTGTTAGAACAATACCTAAATAAATTTATTCCATCTGCAAAACCCGCCGGATCGGCACTTGTCCAACGTCCCAGCCAGGCCGCGTAATACCTCGCTCCGAAATAGTAAAATCCCGTTTCATCATCGCGTTCTTTACCGCTGAAACGGTAGCGTTTTAAGCTTAGATCCGTGTTTGATTTGGAAACGCGGTAGGATGAAGTTCCATAAGGATGATACTCTTCATAAGAAATGACTTGTCCCGTGTCATCAGTTTCAAGCACGTTGGAACCGAGATGATTGGTATATTGGTAGCGAACCAGATGTGTATTGAGGGGATTGGCCGGGTCGCTGTTGTTCTTATCAATGGTTTTAACATCTATCTGGGCGATTTTGCCCGTGTTGTCGGTTATGTGAATTGTTTGCCGTTCTAAATGCGGATCATTATTTCCCTGTCTTTCCCGATAAATCTCGACCGCTCCGAGATAGATGGTTTCCTTGATTTTTCCGCCCTGTCGTTCGATGACCTTTCGTACCCTGTTGCCGCCGCTTCCGTAAACGTAAAAAGCTTTTCCGCCGCCGCCCAGATCAACCTCTTTGAATTGATCCATAAAATCCCAGATCAAACTGTCGGCTGCGGACAGATGCGGCATTGAGGTCATATTTCCGTGCAGATCGTGTGTGTAGCTTAATGAAAAGACGCCGTCGGCATCGCCTTGATTACTGCTGGCTTTTAAGCGATTTGTATTATTGGCGGGATCATCTTCGTATTCGTATTTATATCGTCTTGTCCAATTGGCATTGGCGGCGATGTGTTGCAGACGGGTGATGTTGCCGCAGTCGTCATATTCATATTTCTGCGTGTAATTACGGACGGCATTCGTATCATTGAGGTGCGGAAGCTGGTTGATAAAAGGCAGATCAAGATTATTTTGTTGAGAATTGCCGCCCAAACCGGCATGCTCTCTGCCGCTGGCTTCCTTTAACTGATAGACGCAATCATAGACATATTTGTTTTCGGGATAAACAACGCTGTTGTTAAAAAAATGTCTCTGCTGAGCATCATCGCGGATTTGCGTTATGTTGCCGACCGGATCGAAAGTGTATGTAATGTCCTGGATAGCTTGGGCATTAGCATCGCTTTCACTTAATTTCGTCCTCAGATTGGCGAGACGATAGGTTTTCGGATCGTAAAAATATTCGGTCACAGTTCCGTTACCGTATTTGGCATATTGACGCTGACCCTTCGCATCATAATCCTGTTCTTCCAGAAAAGTTTTAAATGCACCCTGGCCTTGTATTTGCACCTGCAATGAATCCAAAAAGTTTGCTTCATTGTAATTTGGTCGGTAAATCGTTCCGCCGGGGACAGTCAGTTTCGAAAGGCGGTTTAAGGCATCAACCTCGCTTCCGGCAATAAAGGTTTCATTTTCCAGTGAGGGATTCGAGACGGTATCAATTGCCATGAGATCGGTCAAATTTTCCAGATTCTTCCAGTCAATAGACCGTGCCTTGTAGTCTCGTGTAAGCCGGCGTTCAACCTCAAGCAGATTACCCTTGAAATCCACGTTTTTAAATGTCGTACTGCCGGACTGGTCATAAATTCTGTAAGCACGTCCTTTCATATTCAGGCTTTGTGCCGTTGCCGAATCGAAAATATAATCGGCATAGAGAATATGTGAACAAAGAAACTCGTTGGTGCCTTCTTTGATAAAAGAACTTACCGGCCGATGCAAATTATCATAAGTCGTTCTGGATTCGCGTAAATTATTGTCCCAGACCTTTACCAAACGTCCCGCTACATCGGTGAAGATCCACTGTTCACCCTTTTCGGCAGTCTTACCATAAACGGCCGTTCCCAAAAGGTTTGTATAGGTTTCGATTACTTTTCTCCCCATTTGGTCAAAGAAGTAAGAATACCGTTTGCCCAGATCGGTTTCGGAAAAAACATTGGTCGTCTTTCCGTTTCCGTAATCCGTGACCACATAAAACGGGATGCCGAGAGAGTTTGTATGAATTATTCTGGGCGTGTCGTGGTGTTTTGCCGTCAGCCAGGCCGCCCGTTGTTCGGGAGCGGATGGTTCCGGCTGGGTGTCGGGATCGGGATTTCCTCTTTCCGCATACCAGTGACTTTCTCTGACCGTATCGTTCACGTCAAAGGATTTGGAAAACCAGGAATCAAGTTCAACTTTTGAAAAGGTTCCGTTGGGAAACTCGGTTCTGATGTTTCTGCCGACCGGATCATAATACAATACGGGCGTAATGCCGGTTTCGACCAACTCATCTTCGTCTTCAAATTCGTGCGTCGTGCTGAAATAAGGTTCGAATCGTTTTATCGGATTTCCTTTGTTATTGAAAATAGTTCTGCCGGTGCCGATCCATCTCGGGTCGGACGCAATTTTCTCGATATTTTTTGTAAGCGGATTCCAACTGAGGGCATCGCCCGGTGCTGCCTGTGATTTGGTCATTATCACGCCGCCGCCGCCGTCGGAATACATATAACTTTCCTGCCAACGCGGGTTTGATGCCCCATGCTTTTCGCGTGCAAACAGATGTACAAAATTCGGTTTTTGATTGTCTTTCCAGTTAAACAGATCGTATTCCAGACGACGGGTCGGATCATCGAGAGTATCGCCTTCTCCGTCACCTTCTTTGCCCATCACCGCCGATTTGACGACCATTCCCAGTTCATCCGTTTCAACCGCTCCGCGATTCAGATTCGGATCAATCAGCATTTTCGGTGAAAGAGTGCGATAGTCATTAACGGCTGTCGTCCTGTTTCCGATGGCATCTACCGCACTTTCAGTGAGAAGGTTAAATTGGTCATATTCGATCAAACTTTCGTTTCCGAAGACGTCTTTCAAACCGATCGGCAAATAAAAATTATCTTCGGGATTGGCCGGAAAAATACTTGTACCGGATTGCGTCCACCAGTGTTCGTCGCCTTCACTATGAACATATTTGGCATCAACCAGCATCTGTTCGGTTACTTTTGGTCCGAAAACTTTGGTGACGAGGTTTTTCGTAAAAGCTAACTGAAAACTTCTATGCCCGATTCCTAAACTCGAAAGTTCGCCTAACGGCAAAGAGGCCGAAAGATCATCATTCCGAAAATAGGTCCGGTTATGAGATAAAAGGCGTTTTTCAATGCCGGCGGAAAATTCCGTTTCGTAGAGGATCTCAGCGGCGTTTTCGATATCCGTTTTTATGCTTTCTTTTCCAAAAAAGAAGTCCGCCGGTTTTGAAATGCCCGATATTTCGTAGGTTTTGGATTCAAAGCCGGCCCGTAACCGATAGATACTTTTGGCTTCATTGACAATATCGTTCGTGAAAAAAGATTCGCTGTAAGCGATATGCAGTTTGTTTTGTTCATCCCAGACCTTATCGGGAACTGAATGTGGCGAAAGCGGACGCTTGACCCGCGGATAGATGACGGACGCGGATTTGAGGACATTGCCCAGTTCATCGGTTTCCAAAACGAATGTATGAGAAATTCGCGGATCGGCGGGGTTTCTTTCGTAGCCGTATGCGATTGATTCCGACGGTATGACCAGAAACGAACCGTATTTATTATTTTCCCGGGGCTGAATTCTCTTTATTTCAAAGGTTGAATGCGTGGCGGAATATGGCTTTTGACTGAGCGGCGGCGAATCATCATCGGCATAGACTTCGCTTCGCAGGAGCAATCCTTTCAAAGCCCGGGCCGCTTCTCGCGATTCATCTGCCGTTAAATCGTCAGTTATCAACGCATCGGGCAGATCATATTCGCTGAATTCCGTGTTCTGAAAATATTCGCTCCGGCATTGATTCAAGATTTTCCGGCTGTCGAAAAAGGCTCCCGTGTGATACCAGGAAACGGTTCGGACGGGCGGCTGGTGAAGTTCCTCGGCGGCGACGTTTTTGGCGTTGTTGAGTTTGAATTGAGCAAAATCTTCGGTATCTTTCTGCTCGACTCTGGCAAAGCCGCGGAATTCCTTTTCGGTTTGGTCGAAATATCCGTGACTGTATTGATAAGAGCTCGTAAAAACGGTTTGGCGGATTTTGTCTTCCGATCTGACCTTTGAAATGCAGTGAACCGGGAAGGGCAGTTTGGTGATCCATTTTCTGCCCGCTTTTTTGTCCGCCAGATAAAAATGAGCCGACGATTTATATTCGAGCGTCACCTCCTTACCGCAGTTGTTTTCGTATTTGTTAAGCAGATGCGGCTTTTTGCCCCCCATCAGATCAATGTATTGAAGCGGTTTGTTTTTATGTTGCGGAAGCGTCGAAGAATAGACGATACACGCCGTTCCCGTGCCGAGAAAATCGAGAACGGCGACATCGGATAAATTTCCGATATCGGGAAAAGCTTCGATGACCTGCGGCTGCGGCGTCCATTCGTTGCCGTTTAGATTCAGCCATACGCGAAAATCGTTTTGGCCGAGATAGACAATGTCAATCGTTCCCGAACCGTCTATATCGGCCAGCCGCAGATAGGACGGGTTGAACGAATCGGGATGATCGAAGAAGGGAGCGTTGTCCATGGACACTTTCGCACTGAATGTGCCGTAACCCGAATTTGCCCAGTAGCAGATCTCGCCGTTGCGGATGCGGACGATATCCGTCAGACCGTCGCCGTTCATATCGGCAAGGAAAATGCTCTGGGTGCGGTCGGCAAAAAGGATGGCCGGACCTTTTTCTTCGTCAATTTCCTTGCCGACGGTTTGCGAAACTTCAAAACCTTTTTCGCCGAGTCCCTGATACCACCGGAATCTGCTCTCTTCGGTAAAAAGAAAATCGGGAATGCCGTCGCCGCTCAAGTCGATCAAACGCAGGTTTTCATCGAGCGGGTCAAAGTTCGGATATTTTTCAAAAGGCTTGAATGATTCCCAATCTTCTTCATCGGTTAACTTGAAAAATCCCTTCGGTTTGTTTGAATTTTTGACGAGATATTTAACGCCGTTGCCTTCAAGCTCGAGGATCGCAGTTCGGCCGTCGCTCAAGCCCTTGAAACTCGGGACGGAAGAAACGGGCAGGGCGTTGGAAAAGTTTCCGTCTCCGAGATTCGATTTGTAATACCAGCCCTCCGCCCGTTCGGTCAGAATGCCGGAAATTCCTTCGCTAAAGAGATCGATCCACAGATATTGCCGGTTATCGATCCCGACCGGAGAATGGGCCGAATCTTTTTCGGAAACCGTTCGAAGACCTGTGTCCCATTCGTGCGGCTGATAGGAAAACTCCATTTCCGGCAGAAATTTTGTCGTATAGGAATTCGTGTCGGCGTTCCATTTATGCCCGTTTTGACGGGCTGTCCTCAAAAACGAAAAGCCGTTGATCCGTTCTCCCCGACCCTTTAGATCCAGATCGTCGGCGTAGGATAGTTCGAGCGACTTGACCAAATACGGATTGTGCGGCAGTTCCGGTTCGTCAAAGCAATGAAAGAGCAGAACGCGGCGGCAGCGGCGATAGGTGCGTATTTCAAATCCGGCCCGATGATCGGAAAAAGGGTCGCGGCGGCAAGTCCAGGCGTTTTTCTCGATGTGGATATTTTTAGGGATCGCGGAGGCAGGATCGTGTTCGCCGTAATCGAAAACCGCTTTGAACAAAAAATCATCTTCCGCCGGAACGTCGTCGCCCTGATAAAATGGTGTCCGGTTGCCGTAGAAAACCTTTTTCAAAAAGGTTTGCGAGCATTTATTGATGCGGTTTTTCTCGTTCTGTCTTTTTTCGACTCCGGCAAAATCTTCTTGTTTGTATTGATAGATGAGAATATTGCCCTTATCGTCGTGTGTCCGGCAGAGTTTCCATTCAAAAACCCGGGTCGCATCACGCGGGTCGGCAACGCGGCTTTCGGGAGTTAGACCGTAATAAGAATGCGTGTTGTCGGCGGTGATCGAACGCCAGTGAGTTTCGCCCGTTGAATCGTTTTCCCATTTTTCGATGACGGCAAACAAACCTTCGATCCGCGGACGATAGCGTTTGACCGTGTAGGAGATTCCGTTTTCGACCTTGTTTGCCCGGTAGCGTTCCCAATTCGAGCCCTTTTTCTCCAGCAGCGGAACGAGGTCTTCCGCCCCTGATAAAATAAACGTATCCGATTCCTCTTCGTCTTTATAACGCGGCAATTGCAATTCGGTTTTTCTTCTGATGTTCGGTGTTTCCAGATTCCAGCCGATCCCGAAGGGACTGTTGCCACTGCCGGAGTTGTAATTCAAACCGATTGCCGGGACGAAATTATTTCTCGATGGACTCAGGGGGACGGGGATGCCGAGCGAAGATGTTCCCGTAACCGCATTGACCTGAAACTTTTCCTCGATTCCTTTGATCGCTCCGCCGCCTTTCGGCAGATTGAGAGTCGGCAACTCGATTTGATTAAAATCCGATGCGGGATTTTGGATGTTCGGAGAGGATGCGGAGAAATTGTTTTGTCCATTTTCTTCGTCATTTGCCGTGTTTTGGAAGTTTCTGCTCGGCATTTTTTTTCTAATGCATTTAAAAATAAAAAAAGTCAGTTGTCCGCGTAACAGAGACAAGCGACTGATTACTTCCGGTGAAGCCTTCTACGAAACCGAAACGTGAAATTTAAATTTTTAATGACGGGATACGAAAAGTCGCACTCGCTGGAATGTTTAAAAATTAAATTGGAAGAAACCGACGACATATAATTTCGATACCTCAAAAAATAAACACCCTGAAAACTGCCAGGATATTTTGTTAAATAAAACATTTTCCCCTAAAAATGTTTTAACAAAGTTGTCGGTTGTTTGCTTAACTTATCCTAAATGCACCGGCATGTCAATAATTTTTTTTCCGGAGTAGCGATCATTACCGGAAAATGTTCGGGCGAAATTAAATTTTTAGCGGCGGCGGTTTTCAAAAATCGAAACGAAAAGGCGTATATGTCTTTACTTGGTGAATGCCCGCTTTGTTATACATAAGAAACTGATACGGCCGCGAGTCGGTGGCAAATCTTTCTCAAGATTCGGATCCCGGCACTCAATAAGAAAATCAAAGGGCAACCCGATCGGGTTGCCCTTTTTGTGCTGATTCGATAAGAGCCACCCATCGGATTCGAACCGACGACCTACGCATTACGAATGCGTCGCTCTACCAGCTGAGCTAGGGTGGCTTTTTTCGGGCAAATCCTTGAAATTTGCCGAATTCAAAATATACGCGTCCGTCCTTGATTATGTCAAGCAAACGGAGCAAGGAAAAATTCAAACATTACGCTTATGATTTTTTTAATTCCTGATCAATCAAATACGTCAGAGCGGGTTCGCTCAAAGTCGCCAGTTTTCGGCCGTTGACGAAGATCGTCGGAGTTCTTTGAACATATAAACTATCGCCGTCCTTTTGGTCGCGTTTTATCTTTTCGCCGAACTTATTATTCTCGATCGCCGTCTTGATCTGTTCGGTATTGAGCTTTAATTCCTCGGCGTATTTTAAGAAAAGTGCCTTGACATCAGGTTGCGGAGCGTTGGCGGGTTGAGGGCCGTGGCGGGTTCCCCATTCGGGTTGTTTCTGGAACAAAAGGTCCTGGGCTTCCCAGTATTTTCCCTGTTCGCCGGCGGCTTCGAGAAAATTTGCGGCCATCATCGAATTCGGATGAAGCGGCATATATCTGACGACGAGGCGGGTTTTTCCGTCGTAGTCTTTTAAGACCTTTTTCATTATCGGATGAAAAGCTGCACAGGCTTCGCACTCAGGGTCTAAAAATTCGACGACCGTCACTTCTGCGTCCCTGGCTCCGAGCGTCGGGCTGTCGGGGCGGACGAGGGCTTCATTTTGAGCCGGAGAGTTATCGTTTTGTTCCGCTTTCGGCGGCGAATTGTCATAAAGCAAATAGACAATTCCGGCGATAACCGCAATGACCAGGCCGATAGATAATAATACTTTGATTTCTTTGTTCATAAGTAGTAAATGGTAAATAGTGAATGGTAAATAGTTTTTGTTACTTCCGTATTT
>JBGTRS010000031.1:0-16854 GCA_041940665.1 Pyrinomonadaceae bacterium
AAAATTTTCGCATCGGTGTTGGTCAGATTAAAAGGATTTTCAAAGTTTTTGACGCGAAGTACATTTTCAGCCAGGGAAAGATCAACGACCTCGAATTTGTCTTCGAGCGAAGCGGAAAATTTTTCGGTAAATTCTATTGACTGTTCATTTTTTTCGGGCGTTAAGATAGCGATTTTTTGTGAAAGAACATTTATTGAAAATAAGAAAAATAATCCGCAGATAAACACGGATGAACACAGATTTTTTAGAGGATATTGGCAAAACAAGCCAAAAAACTTCAAGCAAATTTTATATTCTAACTTTTGCCTCTTGCCTTTAAATATCTCTGTGTCTCTGTGCCTCTGTGGTGAAAATTCTTTCTTCATTTTCGATGATAAAGTTTAGCGATCTCATTTTTTAATTCCGGCGGAAAACAAACCCGGTGAATCTGATACCCTTTCTGAAGTCCGCGAACGGCCGCCGAAACTTCGGAAATTTCCCTGATCTGCGGATTGGAAAAACCTTCTTCGACAAAGATCAGATTTTTCGGTTCGGTTTCTTTTTTCGTGTAAAAATAATAGGGAACATCGCCGGCTTTGTCTTCGGCAAAATAATAATCCGCATTGTAACCGGCGTTTTCGACCAGTTCTTTGGCTGTTTTTAAAAAATCTTCGCGTTCTTCGAACGGCATATCGAGGTCGAAAACCTTGAAAAGCCGCCGATTTAAAAATCTTTCCGATAGATCACTCAAGATCTTATCTTCGGAATTTTTCCATTGTTTGATGTGAAAAATTATATCGGTGTCGTCGAGTTCGAGATGTTCGGCAAGTTTTATCTTTTCGCCGTTCAGAAACTTTTCAAACGCCGTGTCCTTTGCTACCCAAACGACTTTTCCCTCGCGGAAAAGATCTAACGCCCGCTTCATAATCGAACGCAGGACGACCTCCGCCGAACGCAATGTGCGGTGAAAATAGACCTGCCGGAACATATAATAACGGGCTTGCAGATAATCTTCGACGGCATAAACGCCGCGTGCCGAAACATACAACCGGTCATTTTCTTCATCAATTTCGAGCGATTTGATGATCCATTCGACATCGTAAATGCCGTATTTGGCTCCGGTCATCAAAGAATCCCGCAGAAGGTAATCCATCCGGTCAACATCGAGTTGCGAGGAGACGAGCTGAGCCAGTGCCATCGGTTCGAAATTTCCGCGGATGACGGCGGCGACCTTTTCGGGCAGGTCGCTCGAATAAAAATAGAGAAGTTCGCCGACCTCGGTTTCGCGGCTCAAAACGGCTTCGATGGTAAATGCTTCGTGATGAAAATGCTGGATGGTTTCCAGAACGTGCGAAAAAGCACCGTGTCCGATGTCGTGCAAAAGGGCGGCGACCTTGACGGCGGTTTTATCGCTTTCGGAAATATCATGGGTGAGCGAAAGTTTGGCTAAGATCCGCGTCGCCAGATGCAGAACGCCGAGCGAATGCGTAAAACGCGAATGCTCCGCCCCCTGATACGCAAAATGTGCCAGCCCAAGTTGCCGGATACGACGAAGTCTTTGAAACTCAGCCGTGTCAATCAGCCGCACAAGCAATTTCCCCTCGTCATCATCCGTTTTGAGACGGATGATATTGTGAACCGAATCTCTGTAAATTCTTTCCGACAGTTTATTTTTTCTCCGTAAGTTTTGACCGTGTCTAATTCTGGCGTTTGGCCTGATGTTTATCAAGCTGTGAATAAAAATAATGTTAACTAAAAGCCGATTTAATGATATAATTTCGGATATTTTTCAAGTTTCCGTATTTTTTCATTTAACATTTTAGGAGGTCGCTATGTTTTCTTCAAGAAACGTGATTTTTCAACGTTTTGTTTTTTCGTTTATTTTATTAGCTACCGTGTTTATCGTTTCACAAAGTGTGGCGGCAAGCACTATTGCCGGGCTTATATATGACAACAGGAGAAATCCTTTACCTTTGGTAGATGTCGAACTGCTGAATGAATACTATCAATTGAGAGGGCGGACGACCACCGATGGAGTCGGCAGATATCAATTTACAGGTTTGCCCGATGGTTTTTACACGGTCAGAGTTTTACCGTTCCGGTATGATCTTGAAGATCAGGAACAGCTGGTTGAGATCAACACTCTCAGTATCCGCGGAGCCGGAGTCGGAAATACATATATTACGAGAGACTTTTCTCTCATCCCTAAAAAGGGCGGACTTGCCGAGACGACGACGGGAGTGGTCTTTGCCCAAGATGTTCCGAAAACGGCTGAGAAATTGTATAAACAGGCTAACGAGGATTTTGCCGACGGAAAAGAGTCGGAAGGTGTCGCAAAACTGATCGAAGCGATCAAGACTTTTCCCGAATATTACTACGCTTTGCATCGTTTGGGAGTCGCACTTTTTGTCAGAAAACAGTATTTGGATGCGACAAACGCCTTTATGCGGGCGGTCAATGTAAATCCGAAGAGTTCGATCTCCTTTTACTATATGGGAACGGCTCTGAACAGTCTGGGTAAAGACTACAACAAGGCGGCGATCGTCGCTTTGACAAAAGCCTCCGCTCTCGCTCCGGCTTCACCGCAGGTCGCCTATATGCTCGGCAAGGTGGAACGCGAGCAGGGAAATTTTGAAGCGGCGGAAAAGCATCTGGTTAGAGCTAAGAAATTAGCCGACGAAAAAGTGGCGGAAATTCATAAGGAACTAGCCCAACTTTATGCCAACGACTTAAAGCAGTATGGTAAAGCCGCCGATGAACTCGAATCATATATGAAGGCGACAAAACTTAAAGATGATGCGGTTAAAGAGAAGATCGCCGATCTTAGAAGAAAAGCAAAAGAAGGCACCTAAAACCTTACTTTGATAATTCAGATCAAAACATCCCGTCCTTTGCGGCGGGATGTTTTTTTGCTTTTTTTACGTATAACAGAAGCCGCCTCTAAACCGCCTGAACTTATTGTTGAGACAGCTTCTAATTGTTCGGACGAATTTTCGGCTTGTCTTACAAGCGACAGATTTTTTGTCGTCCATCAACATACTTTTTGGTGGTGATTCAAATACAGACGCTCGGTTCGCGTGTAGCTAAACTCTTTTATCCGTCAGCGGATGGCAAAATTCTTTTTTAACAAACCCAAGTCATAAGCTGATGAAATCTTTAGTCCGGTTTATTCTGCTCAGATTTCAGGTCTTATAAGTGAAAAAAAAAGCCTGTACGAATTTACGGACAGGCTATTGAAAAGTTTCGTTCTAACTATTAATTAGAATCGGAAACGGAATCCAAAGCGGACATCACGTGGTCCTTGGAAAGTATTAGCTTGGTTGTAGTCATTTCTTCGTCCTGAAGAACTAACGCCTTGAGTGTTCAAGAAGTTCACGACGAATTGTTGAATACCGCCTTGGTTGAAGATGGTGTCAAAGACAGCTCCTTCATCCGGGCAGGTTGTACAACCATTAGCAGTCAAAGTGCTTGCTGTAAAGTTGGTTGAGCTGATAGTGGTTTGTCTCGCAATTTCATTGCTTTCACCGAAAAGATTTCTGATTTCGATGTAAGGAGTGAGCGAGTATTTGTTGTCACTACCGAACTTGTATGTGTGGCTGACAGCCAAATCGGTTTCCGAGAACATTTCCGTACGTCCCAAGTCGCCGCGGCCGAATAAGATAGCCGTAGTAACATTGTAGAGACTATAGATTGTCGTAATCGGAGTACCTGATTGGAAGGTGGTGAATGCGGAAACCGTTGTGCGGTTCACATTGTCGCCTTTCCAATCGAAGCTGTATCCACCATAAGCCTTGAATACATGCGGACGGTCTGTTGCCAGTCTTCCGTTGTCAGGATTACCATTTGCATCATAACCCAACATCGGTAAGTCAAAGAATCGGTTTACGTTCGGGCTGGAACGTCCGAATTCATCCGAACTGGCCAAACCTGAATAGTTACCGAACAGACGGCTCCATGTGTAACTTGCGTTGAAGAAGTAGTTGTTCGCACGCTTGTCAACACGGACTTCGACTGCGTCATAGTCACGTTGAGCTTTTGTACAAGGTTGGTTAGCACTTGTCGAAATTTCACAAACCAATCCGAGACCGGGGTTACCGATGATGTAAGCTTCACTACCTTGGTCGTTGAAAACACCGATGTCTTCAACTGCACGGTCGATTTGTTTGTGGGTGTAACGACCGGCCAGAACAAAGTTGTTACCCAATTGACGTTCGATACCGATGGTGTACTCACTTTGACGAGCTGCTTTGATGTTCGGATCAACAGCACCTGTCGAGAAGATATCGGCATCATTCGAGTTTGTCGCAATACGGAAGTCGAATTGACAAACCGAATAGCCCGGGCCATTTACGATCGGGCAGGTTCCGCCGATCGGATCGGGAGCTCCACCGGTAATGTTCGCCAATGTGTAGTCAGTATAACGAACACCGCGGCTCGGCAGAATTTCAAAGTAGTCACGTCGGAAGAAGTCGCCGCCGAATGAACCACGAGGTAATTCATATTTGAAGCGGTCATAGAACCAACCGTAACTAGCTAAAAGTTTTGTTTTGCCGTCGCCGGTCAGGTCAAACGCCAGACCGAAGCGCGGAGCAATTTTATCGCCCCAGCCGAAACGGATTTCGCTGGTTGTATTCGGATCACCGAAACTCGGGACGAGTTCGTTTTCAAAACGAATACCCAAGTTAAGGGTTAAACGATCCATAATTCTCCAGTTATCTTGAACGAAGATCGCTTGGTTGTCACTGCTCGTTTCACCGACCGTTCCGAATCGTTGCAGCAATCCTGAACCAACCCAACCCGGAGTCGGGGTTTGTCCGGTCAAGGAACTGATGGGAATACCGTAATAAAGAACTACATAACCTGTGTTCTTGTAACCTTCTTCAACTGTGTTAAAGAGACGGTTGTATTGGAAACCAAACTTGAAGTTGTGGCGACCACCGGCTTCAACACCAACTAAGCTGGCATCAGCATCGAAGGTTGTTCTGGTTGAAACGTCATACTCGATCGTAAAGTTGTCACCGGTATTGAATCCGGGCAAACAACCTGATCCGGGAACATTTTGCGGAGCACCTGAAACACTACACAAATATCTTGTTCGCGGGGTAAGTCCGTATGAAAAATCTTTTTCGTTCAAGAAACTTCTACCGGCACGGAAGTTGACGATCAAATTGTCTGTTGCCGTCCAGGTGGCCTGACCGTTAACAGCATTTGAGTTAATTCTTCCGCCGCGAATGGCATAATCTTGGACAGTTAATGCCGGAGAACCTGACAATCCATCAGCTCTTCCCGGAAGGGCTCCGTCACGGATACCCGGATTCCAAAGGAATGAGCCGAACAAATTCAAGTTCGAGGTCGGTTGAGCATCAAGCCGTGCAAACGCGTATTCTTGACGAAAAGTTGAATCATAGGTTTGAGTTTCAACAACGGTTCTGGACGGAGAAGATGAATTGAAATAGTCAATCGTTCTGCTGACTTCGAAAATTTGCGGAGCGTATGTGACCAAGCCCCAGAATTTTCCTTTAACGATCGGACCGCTGATTGAAGCAACCGGGAAGAATCCGTTTCCGCCGTCTTTTGACGGTTGGAAGTATTCAAACGCACCGGCACCTGAACCATAACGGTTAAGAACTACATTTTCTTGTCCTTGTAATTTTTCCGGTCTGAAGGCGATTCCGAAGTTGCCACGCCATTCATCGTTACCACCGCCGGTGACGACGTTGATAACACCACCGGTGGCACCGCCGTATTCGGCTTCAAAACCGGTTGATTTGACTTGGACTTCCTGAACGAGTTCAAACGGAACATTGTTTTGTGAATTCAATTGACCTGTTCTGAAGTTTGTAACTTCCTGACCGTCAATAACGAATACGTTTTCAGCACCCGATGCACCGTCAATTTGGAAACCGGCACCGAGAGCTTCGGGACGAACATTCGGAGCAATTTTCAAAAGCGAACTGAATTGAGTTCCTTTCGGAAGTGCTTCAAATACTTCTTTCGTGATGTTCGTATCAATTTTCGTATCGGACAGATCAATCGTCGTCGCACTGTCTCCGGTAACATCTACCGTGACCGTTCCAACGCCGGCTGCCGCCAACTGGATGTCTCCAGGAGCGGTAATATCAACCGAAACGGTTACATTTTTCTTTGTTTCCGCGAAATTTGGTGCAGAAACACTAATTTGATATGTTCCGGGACGAACGTCAGCGACGAAGTACCGTCCATTTTCATTTGTTGTAACAGATCTGTTAAAACCGGTTGTTGAGCCGGTGCTGGTGACTGTTACGGTTGCACCCGGGATAACAGCACCGGTATTGTCGGTTACTGTTCCCGCGATGTCGCCAAATTGACTTTGACCAAATGCAATTGCCGCAAAGCAAAGCACAAAGGTTAAAGCCAATGGCATAAATCTAAATTTTTTTAACATATTTTCACTCCTAAGCAGGGATATAATTTGAAATTTATTTTCAGTGTTAAGTTTCTTTAACTTTTAATTTTTTTATTTGAAAAAGAAACTATTTCAAAAAAATAACGATTTCGTTTATGCAATTAGAAAGCCAAGAATTGGATATGTCGGGAGTTTTAATGTAAACTATGTAGATAAATGATTTAGGGTAAATTTGTGGTGGCCGGTGAAGCTCGGAATTAATAGAATATTGAATATTTCTCTACAAGAAATTGTAAGAAATCCACATTTTTGGATAAATACTTGTATATAATATTGAATAGTTGCAATTAAGGGTTTATTCCGAAATAGAGACAAAATCTTCAAGCCATTTTTTTGCGATAAAGTTTGATTATATCTATTATCTTAATCGGTGTTCTTAATTTTTGAAGCCCTGGTCTTTGCATTCTCGCGGAAAAAACTTAAAAAATGCTTTGTTTGATGATATAATTTCAAAATTCAAAACATTCAGTCTAAAGTTAAAGCAATGATAAATCCTTACATTTTTTGAAAAGAGAATGTGATCAGGCTTTTAAATTATTCATTTTTTTTACTGGATTAATTATGATTCAATTTATTGTTCAGATACCGGAGGTTTTCTATGATTTCTATCAAAAGTTCAGGCACAGGTCGTTTCTTCAACAACTTAATTTTGTTGATTTCCGTTTTTTTGATTTCTCAAAATGTATCTGCCAGCACGATCGGCGGTTTTGTCTATGATCAACAGAGAAATCCGATTCCGCAGGTGGATGTTGAACTCTTAAATGAGAATTATTCCGTTCGCGACAGAACAAAAACAAATGATGTCGGGCGATATCAGTTCGAAGTTTCCTTTGACGGACGATATTACGTCCGGGTTCTGCCTTTTAGACACAATCTCGAGGATCAAACCCAAGAAGTAATTGTCCATACAATCAGCCTGCTTTCCGGTGCGGGAACCATGCATTTTGAGAAAGATTTTACTCTGCTTCGCAAGAAAGGCGGACTTGACGATACAACGAACGGCGTTGTGTTTGCTCAGGAAGTGCCAAAAGAGGCGGAAGAATTTTACAAAAAGGCGGTAGAGGATTTTTCCGAAAAAAGAGATTTGGAAGGTATGAAAAACCTGGTACAAGCGATCAAGATATTTCCGTCCTATTACGCCGCCTCCCAGCGTTTGGGCATCGAGCTTATGAGAAACGGACGGCATATGGATGCGGTTGACCTGTTTGTAAGGGCGGCCGAGGCCAATCCGAAAAGTTCCAGATCTTTCTATTATATGGGATTTTGTCTGAACAAAGCGGGAAGACAATACAATCCGGCCGCTTTGAAAGCCCTTGAGAAAGCCTCGGTTTTAGCACCGGCCTCATGGGAAGTCGCCTATTTAATCGGCAAGATCGAGCGGCAGGAAGGGAATTTTGCCGAAGCCGAACGACATCTTTTAAGGTCAAAGAAACTGACGGATGCGAGAGTTCCCGAAATTCATATAGAACTTGCCCAACTCTACGGAAATGATTTGAAACAATACGATAAGGCGGCGGATGAACTTGAACTTTATATGAAATCCAGCAATAAGTCGGACGAAAAAACCAAGAAAATAATTTCCGATCTAAGAAGTAAGGCGAAAAAGAACAGCTGATTCCGATCGGTGACAATATTGTAAAATCAACTCTTCAAACCGTAATTTAATCCGGTCGAATTTCTGTCGTTTCAAATTCGGGAGAAACTTTCGAACGGGTTAAATTCTATCGAACATCCGACCAATCCGGTAACCGGTTCTTCGCCCGCAACGAAATACGCAAAATGCTTTTCACCGGCAAAAATCTTCTCATCCCCGATCATCTTTTCTGGATTAAAAGAGGGCGTTGCCTGTCAACAGATCGCTCCTTTTGGTCAATTTGAATTTGGAACGGGGGTTCCGAGTTTCTTTCGTAATGCCTTCCGTTGGGAATACCGGCCAAAGACCGCTTTCTTATATCTTAATTGATAAAAAAAGGAGGCTGCCTTTTCAGGTAGCCTCCAGGATAATGATCGGGTAGGTTCAAACTAGAAATTGAACCGGAATCCGAATCGAACGTCACGCCCGGCTTGGAACGAGTTCGATTGATCATAATCGTTTCTAAGAGTTGTGGGATTTTGTTGCATATAATTGAGAATAAACTCTTGAATACCGCCGTTGAAAATCCTTCGGAGTGTAGCCCCTTCAGTAAGAGAGGTATTAACAGTTCCATCTTGATTTCTCACGACGCAGTTCGTACAACCGCCTTGCTCAAGCTGTACGCCGGTAAAGCCGGTTGTACTGATGGTCGTCTGACGGGTAGTTTCATTATTTTCGTTAAACAGATTGCGGATCTCGATGTAGGGTTCCAAACTGAACCTGTTGTCTTGTCCGAATCTATATCTATGCCGTATCGCAAGATCGGTTTCCGTGAACATCTCGGTTCTGCCAAGGTCTCCACGACCAAACAGAATCGAGGTGCCTACTCCATACAACGAGTAAATAGTTGTAATCGGAGTACCGGATTGGATTGTGGTAAATGCCGAAAAGTTCGTTACATTAGAACCACTGTCATTCCAATCGAACGAGTAACCACCGTATGCTTTGAAGACATGCGGACGATCAGTGGCAAGCAGGCCATTGTCGGGTTCACCATTGGCGTTATAGCCGAGCATCGGCAGATCGAAGAATCTGTTTACGTTCGGCGAGTTACGTCCGAGTTCGTCAGAACTTGCCAAACCGGAATAATTTCCGAACAGACGGCTCCAGGTATAACTAAAGTTATAGAAATACTTCGAAGCACGCTTGTCGACTCGAATTTCGACAGCATCATATTTCCGCTCGGCTTCCGTACACGGGAAACTTCCGGCCTGAGCTACTTCACAGGCGAGTCCGCGTCCCGGATTACCGATAACATACGCTTCCGATCCTTGATCGTTGAAAGAACCGATGTCTTCAATTGCCTCATCAAGCTGTTTGTGCGTATAACGGGCCGCAAGCACCATATTACGTCCAAGTTCGCGTTCAACGGCAATCGTGTACTCACTTTGACGCATCGCCTTCAGATCCGGATCAACCGCTCCCGTTCCGGCAAACGGATTTGCATTTACCGCATTCGAGGGAACGCGACGGTCAAATTCACAGACAGCCCAGCCTGAGCCTGAAAGCGGGCAGGCACCGCCCGGAATAACACCGCGGCCTCCGAGCATTGCTTGAAGGGTATAATCGTCCGGTCTTAAACCGCGTGACGGAATGATATCAGCAAAAGCATCCAGGAAGGTTTCAGCACCGAATAAACCTCTCGGTAACTCATACTTAAAGCGGTCATAGAACCAGCCGTAGCTACCAAAGATTTTAGTCTTGCCGTCACCGGTCAGGTCAAATGCCGCACCGAATCTGGGCGCCAGCTTATCACCCCAGCCGAATTTGATATCAACTGTTGTAGCCGGATCACCAAAACTCGGAACGAGTTCATTTTCAGCTCTTAAACCGAAGTTAAGCGTCAAGCGATCATTAATCGTCCATGAGTCTTGAGCGTAAATAGCCGTGTTATCACTGCTGGCTTCACCAAATGTTCCGATTCGAACGGTTCGGGCAGTTCCGAGCGAACAATTCGAAGCATTCGGATCGAAATTCTGGAAGTCGCAAAACGGAAGTCCCTGAATACCGGTCCAGCTTGAAAGCGTCGAACCATAGTAAAGCAATGTATAACCTAGACTGGTGTAGCCCGAATCTACATTGTTGTAGAGTTGGTTAAGTTGATAACCGACCTTGATATTATGTCGTCCACCCGCATTAATGCCGATGAAACTGGCATCTGCATCATATGTTGTCCGAGTGGAAACGTCATAGTTCAGTATGGAGTTACTACCCGTGTTATATCCGCGGCATCGCGGAGTAACGCCTGACGGGAAGGCTATATCATTAGGATTACACGGATCCAATGGCGAACTGGTCGAAACGGCGAACCGTTGTGCTCCCACCCGTCCATAAGAACCGAGTTTCTCGTTTAAGAAACTTCTTCCGGCACGGAAGCTGACAACCATCCAATTTAAAGGCGTATAGGTAGCCTGGGTATTCCATGAATTAGAATTGACGCGGCCTCCACGATTAGCGTAATCCTGAACGGATAGGGCCGGATTACCGGCGGTAATATCTGATGTCGGAACTTCACCATCCACGATTGTCGGATTCCATAGAAATGTTCCGAATACACGTAGTCTCGAAAACGGCTGTGCATCAATCCGTGCGAAAGCCTGTTCGACCTTGGTTGTTGCATCGTAAGTTTCCGTACGAATAATTGTTCGGGAAGGCGTCAGATTGCTGTAATAGTCCTTTGTGCGGCTTGTTTCGAATATTTGGGGAGCATACGAAATCAATCCCCAAACTCGATCTTTAAAGATCGGACCGCTAAAAGAAGCAACCGGGAAGAAGTCCGTGCCGCCGTCTTTTCTTCGATCGAAATATTCAAATGCTCCTGTTCCGGAACCATAACGATTAAGCGTTGGCGTCGGACTGCCTTGTAATTGGCTCGGGCGGAAAGCTATGCCGAGATTACCACGCCATTGGTTATTTCCACCTGCTGTCACAGCATTGATAACGCCGCCGGTAGCTCCGCCGTACTCGGCTTCAAAACCGGTTGACTTGACTTGAACCTCTTGAATAAGTTCGAAAGGCAGGTTGTTGCTTGTGTTAAGAGTTCCATCGGCAAAGTTGGTCACTTCCTGACCGTCAATAACGAATACATTCTCGGAACCTGAAGCTCCGTCAATTTGAAATCCGCCGCCGATTCCTTCCGGACGAACATTCGGAGCAATTTTCAGCAAACTGGTAAATTGCGTTCCTTTCGGCAGGTCATCAATGACCTCTTTGGTAATGTTCGTGTCAATTTTCGTATCCGTAGTGTCAATAGTAACAGCACTGTCCGTAATAACATCTACTTCTACGGCAGTAGATGGTTTGAGAGTTGTACTGGCACTCGCGGTTTTGTCAACCACAACCGTGACGTTACGTTCCGCTTTGGCGAAACCACCGCCTTGGATGGTTACTTTATATGTTCCCGGAGCAATTCCGGCAATTATAAAATATCCGTTTTCGTCTGCGGTAACAGTCCGGCTAAAACCGGTTGTTGATCCGGTGCTGACAACACTTACAGTTGCCCCCGGAATAACAGCTCCGGTTTGATCCGTTACCGTTCCCGCAATATCACCTGTTCGTCCTTGACCGAGTGCAATTGCCGAAAAGCAAAGCAAAACGGTAAGAACCACAGTAAAAAATCTTAAACTTTTCAACATGATTTTTACTCCTTAAATTGATTTAGCTTATATTGATTTGGCTTATTAAATCTGTTTGCTAGTGTCCGTGTGTAAGTTTAATTTTCATCAGATATCATCGGTCTGATGTAAAACATTAAGTAAAAAAAGTAATAACGTTTTTTACTTCCTGAAGAGTTACACCATAAAAAATCAAGTCAAGCTTTTTGATAAAGGCGGAATATGCTTTAGCCGTTTATCTTTGGCAACCTGTAATGATTTACGGTTGTCGTCGTACTCTCAGGATATTAAGCAAAAGAGGGTAATAAAAATTTGCTTAAACCTACCTGTTTTGTTCAAACTTTGTCTGGACAAAATAGAATGAATTTCATTCAAAACCTAGCTTTTTATGTATAAGGCAATTAGAAAGCCAAGATTATGGCGAACACAGCGAGAGGTATTACAAGCCCTAGAAGATAAAGGAATTAACCGATGAAGTGAAGTAAGAGGAGTAAAGGCTTCTACAACTTGTTAAAATATATATCAATAAAAAAATACAAGTAATTGTAATAAATCCATATTTTTGGATATGTGGTGAGATGTATGATTTGAATTAAAATGAAGTATAAGCGACTGTCTTTATTATGCTTTAAAGAAGTTAGATCATCAAGTATATGTAAAACTAGGTGGAGATTGTGAGAGAGGTATTCTGGACTCGGATTTTATTGAGGATTAATTGCCCTGTTATCAAAGTTTTACAAAGATTTAATAAGTTGTGTGTCAGAGAGATATAATTTAGTTATATAAGGTATACTAATAAATATGCTGGGACTCTTACAATATTTTCTCTTCTACTGGAGACGCCGCATCAACTTTTTGCCGATGAATTTGTTGCTTCTTGGCGGATTTGTTCGATAAGTTTTTTAACCATATTGATCTTTCGGGGATTGTTTTTTCTCTCTTCCTTGGAAAGATTTTTCAGGTAAGAATCCAATTCATCAGCCGCTTCGTTCAATTTTTTCAGATCGAAATAAAAGAGTTCGGCAAGTTGCCAGTTGACGTCAGCTTCTTTGTTTTTACTCAAAATTTTTGCTCTTAAAAGAGTTTTTTCCGCTTCACTAAATTGTTTTAATTGTCGCTGAATTATGCCGAGCAAAAGATTTGCATTGATGGAGTTGGCATCTATTGCATTGGCTTTTTTCAAATTACCGGCGGCTTCTTCTTTTTTGTTCAGTTTATTCTGAGCAATTGCCAGATTAAAAAAACCTGTAAAACTTTTTTCGTTGATCGATGTTGATCTTTTGAAAATATTTTCCGCTTCCTCATATTTATTTTGACTCAGATAGATTTCACCGAGTTTTTCGAGTGCTTCAAAGTAATCGGGGAAAATTCCGAGGGCGTTCGTTAAATTTTCAATCGCCGCTTCATCTTTGTTTTTTTCAAGATTTTTAATTCCTTTATCGAATTGATCTTTGGCATCTTCGGGGACTTCCTGAACAAAAATCACGCCTGTTACGAAAGGATTTTGCCCGTCCATTTTTCTGTCCAATTCCAGATATATGTCCTGCTGTTTGGCATCAACACCGCCGATTGCGTTCAGATCGCCTAAGTCAATCCGGATTTTTTGTTCCTTGAAATTTGTTCCGTCATTGCGGACACGCAGGTAATAGATTCCGCGGCCGAGTCTTTGAAATGTGTAAAAGCCGTTGGTCGTTTTTCTTGAGCCGATTAAGCGTTCGACATCATCAAGCAATTCGACGTAGATATCGGAAACCGGCTGACGGTTATGATCGAAAACTATTCCGCTGATCGAGTTCTGGGCGGAAACGGAGATTGCCCCCAAAGTGAAAAGAAATCCGCAGAACAAAATGAAAAAGCTGTTTTTTATAAGAGGATTTTTCATTGAATCTTACCTCCTTTTATAAATTTGCGGGACGTTTTGAAAAATTATCTTTCAAAATCCAGAAGATGTCCCATTTTTTCTTTCTTGGTTCGCAAGTAATGTGCGGCGGGTTCTTTTGCTTCGACCTCTAACGGAACCCGCTCCACGATTCTCAAACCGGCTTCTTGCAAAGCCTTTAGTTTTTCAGGATTATTTGACATCACCCGGACTTTGCAAAGGCCGATGTCGAAAAGAATCTCCGCACATTGCTGATATTCTCTCGCATCGACGGCAAAGCCCAGTTTTTCATTGGCTTCAACCGTATCCGCACCTTCATCCTGCAGGGCGTAGGCCCGGATCTTATTGACGATGCCGATGCCGCGACCTTCCTGTTGCTGATAAACGATCGCTCCGCGGCCTTCAGCCTCTATCAATTCCATCGCCTTGCGAAGTTGCGGGCCGCAATCGCATTTGACCGAACCGAAAACATCGCCCGTTAGACATTGAGAATGGATCCGCACCAGAGTCGGAACATCTCTCTGCATTTCGCCTTTAAAAAGGACAACGAACTCCTCGGTACTCGTCTTGGACCGATAACCGGCGATCTTAAATTCGCCAATTTCGGTCGGAAGTTTGGCAACGGCAATCTTTTCTACCGAAATATTATCTTCAGACGGACATTCGACACTTTTTTCCAACAATCTTCTACTCCAAAATGAAGGTTTAAAATGAATATACTCAACATTATAACTCTTTAAATGCAGAAATTGTAATTTTCCAACTGGATTATTAACACAGCTGGAAAAAAAAGCGGTTGACTGTATCATACAATCAACCGCTTTTCTTTCTCCTTTGTTTTTATCTATTCTTCTTCAGACTTATCTTCATCTTCTTCCGATTCCTGATGAGCAAAGACAGCACCGTCGGTGGTTCCGAAAATTCTTGAAAGAATGCGGTTCAAAACTTCGGAAACTTTGGTCGGTTCGCTTGTCGTTGCTGCAATCGGCTGAGATTCTTCAGCAAATGCCAGATCGAGTTTTACCAGTTCCGCCGTTTTGTGTCGGCAGAACGAACATCCGACCAGATGGTTGGTAATCGGTTTTGCTTCTCTCTCAGTTAAATTTCCTTCAACAAATGTTGTAAGGATGTCTTCATCCAAATGATCTTGTTGCTCGATGCCGTTGCCGGATAAATTCTTTCTCAAATAGGAATCGAGCAAGCCCTGTATTTTCAACTCTCTAGGATTCATTGTCCCCTTGTTATTAGTCATTTGTTCCAGCCTCCAGAATGAAGACGAAACATTTCTGTAATATTTGCATAAATTTTTTGAAAGGGGTTAAAAAATTTAAACATATCTGATGCGTCTATTAAATTACAGGTTGTAATTTAATTCAAATTGGTAGCCAAGTTTTGGTAGAGGTTCGGATTTGCAAGGTCTTGGGTAGCCAACTCCATACATATATCAACTTCCTTGTCAGTTAATTTATGTTTATTATCCAATTCATCGCAGAATGTTTTTAAGACTTTTTTGTAAGTCTTTTCCAACCAACGCATTATCGTTGATTCGTGGATGCGGGTGCGCGGATCTTTTTCGCGTGCTTTTGATTTTCTTTGAAACCATTCGCGAAGCGGGGAAGTCGGGACTTCAACGAGCCGGGCAATCTCACGCAGTTTCAGGTTTTCGACGTGATAATAAAGAAGCAGAAGTTTTTCATGGTCATCGAGGCTCGTAAATGCATTTTCGATTGCCGCGACGGTTGCTTGGCGGTATCGCTCTTTGGCGAGATGGTCAATCATTTCCGATTCGCCGCCGAGTTCGGTTTCCGCGAAGGTTGAATGGGTGTAGCCTTCGCCGACATTTTCGGTCATCTCATCCAGAGAAACTTCATCGTGGCTGGCTCGATGAAGATCAACCAATGAATGCCAGATGACTGTTCTTAACCAACCGCGAATCGAGCCTTTTCCGCTGTAGGTTGCAAACTTGGAAACTCTTTCACCGTCAACAACCCGTGTTCCGTAAAGTTCCACATAGACGATATCAACGACTTCCTGGGCATTGAGGTCGGAACTCGCCAGATGTCTTGAAACTCTTTCCAGATACGTGCGGTGTTGATGGTCAAATTCCCACCAGGCTCGTTCATTTCCGGCGGCACACCCCAAGGCCATAAACAGATCATTGATCTGGATGGAACGTAAAAATTCCTCCGCTTCTTTAAGCGTAGGAAGATCGTCGGAAGAATTTATCAGATATTTTTGAACACTGTTTTTCAGAGATGTTTTAAAGCATTCTTCTTGAACACCGAAATTTGGGGCATCTTTTATACATTCGGCGTAAAGCTCATTCATAACGCCTTCACAATCTCTCAATAAGCGTTCGGCTTGTTCGATCTCAGGGGACATCGTATTTCAGTATTATACTCAAAAAACTTAATTTATACTAATATTTATTCCGATTTTTTGTTTTTCGGAATATTTTCTTGGGCTATCTATTATGAAAAAATCGTCTCTTAAATTACAAGATTTTTTGCGAAAAATATTTCACTCTTTTATTTATCTGTTGCAAGTACAGGGTTTAGTCCTGAATTATTTGTATCAATTTTTTTTTATCCTGTTCAAAAAATTCCTTGTTTCCATATTGAAGTTGGAATAAACGCCAATATAAACCTCTCTCGCCGATAAGTTTGTTGTGTGTGCCTTGTTCACGCAATTCGCCGTGGTGAAAGACCAGAATTTTATCACATTTTTGGATCGTCGAAAGTCTGTGAGCGACGACCAGAGATGTTCTGCCTTCCATAATTCGATCAACGGCTTTTTGGATAAGCTGTTCGGTTTCCGTATCGATCGAACTCGTCGCTTCATCCAAGATCAGAATCGAAGGCTCGAAAGCCAAGGCTCTCGCGAATGAAATGAGCTGTTTTTGCCCGACGGAAAGACCGCCGCCGCGTTCTTTTAACTCGCTTTGGTAGGAGTTTTTCAAGCGTTTGATAAAAACTTCGGCATTGACCTCTTTTGCCGCCCAACGCACTTTTTCATCCGCTATTTCCTTGTTTCCGAGCCTGATATTGTCGGCAATCGAACCGCTGAACAAGAATACATCTTGTAAGACAACGGCAAAATTTTCCCGCAGGGTTTTTAAATCCCATTCGCGGATATCCACACCGTCGAGTAAGATTTTGCCTTTGTTTATATCGTAAAAACGCATCAGAAGATTGGTGATGGTCGTTTTGCCCGAACCCGTATGTCCGACCAGGGCGACGGATTCGCCCGCATTGATCTTGAATGAAACGTTCTTCAGAACCCATTCATCTTCGTTATAGGCGAA
>JBGTRS010000032.1:0-16610 GCA_041940665.1 Pyrinomonadaceae bacterium
AACGTAATTTTATAAAAAAAAATGGACAAAATTAAAATTGGAATTATCTTCGGAGGGCGTTCCGGCGAACACGAGATTTCGGTTCGTTCGGCGACGACCGTCATCAATCAAATCAATAAGGATAAATATGAGGTTTTCCCGATCGCCATCAATAAAGACGGACAATGGCTTAACCCGGTCGAATCTTTAGGGCTTTTGCCGAAAGAAACTCAGGAAGTTTTAATGGATGATATCGCAAAATTTCCGCGTGATTCGATTGCATTCTTAGGCGATACTAATAGTCAAGGCATCACAAAACTCGAAATTGAAGAAAATGAAGAAAGACTTTTGCCGCTGGACATAGTATTTCCGGTTCTTCACGGAACATTCGGCGAGGACGGAACTATTCAGGGATTATTCGAGATGGCGGGCATTCCGTACATCGGTTGCGGCGTCCTTTCTTCGGCTTGCGGAATGGACAAAGTCTTTATGAAGACTTTGTTTCGTGATGCCGAATTGCCGCAATGTGAATATGTCTGGTTTCTCCGAAGCGAATGGGAAGAAAACAATAATTTTGTCATCAGTCAGGTCGAAACAAAACTCGGCTATCCGTGTTTTGTCAAACCCGCCAATTTAGGTTCATCGGTCGGTGTTTCAAAAGCATCGGATGTCGAATCGCTTAAAGAATCAATCGAACTTGCGGCCAAATATGACCGAAAAATCATCGTCGAAGAAAATCTCGATATGAGAGAGATCGAATGTGCCGTAATGGGCAATGATGAACCGATCGCAAGTTTGCCGGGCGAATACGTTATACACGATTCGGAGAAATCTTTTCTGGATTACACGGAAAAATATGCCGGTACGGGAAACAATGAATTCATCGTTCCGGCAATGCTTTCATTGGAACTATCCGAAAAGATACAAAAATTGGCGGTTGATGCTTATAAAGCGATTGATGCAGCGGGTTTTGCACGAGTTGATTTCTTTTTACGCAATGATACGGGTAAATTATTGGTCAATGAAATCAATACTATTCCAGGTTTGACTGACGCGTCGGGTTTTCCAAAGATGTGGGCAGGTACCGGTAAAGAATTTTCGGAAGTTATTGATATGCTCGTCGAATTCGGTTTTGAAAGACACAAAGATAAATCCAGAAATTTAACGTCATATAATTAAAAAGCTGATTTCACAAGAATTTTCTGAGAAAAAAATACTGCCGGACGGCCAAATTACAAATCCTTTTGGATTTTTTAGCTATCCGGCTGATTTTTTTTGTTTATTTTTATAAATAACAATCTTAAATTGGATAAATTAAAGTTATTTCCGGGGTTTTATCGGATAAAAAATATGTGAAATGTAGGATAAATTTTCTGGAAGTTTGCAAGTTTTTTAAAAAAATTCAGTCTTTCGGAGCGTTATAACCTTCCCGAGTTCGGATGTTTAAATCTTGATCCGGAACTTTTAATTCGATCTTTCGCCATTTACCATCCTTTTTTTGGTTTTTCGGATAATAGCCGAGGGTATATTGGATACCTAATTCGTTGACGATCGTTTCAAATGCATCTCGCATCTCGATCCCGCCCGGCGTTTCGATAAATTTTCCGCCTGTTTTTTCAGCAAATTTTTTGAGAATACTGCGATTCTGCAAACGTTCCTTTCCGCCCGTATTTATCACCGACATATCAACCGTATAAATTGTCGCATCGGCTTCTAATGCCGCTTTTAAAGCTTTATCGGCAGATTTTCCGCTTCTGGTATCCGCTCCGTCTGATAAAACGATGATCGCTTTGCGTTTTTCCGCTCTTTTTTCCAGTTCTTTCGATGCTTCAAAGATCGCATCATAAAGCACCGTCCAACCGAAAGCTTTCAGATCGAAAACTTTCGGCGTCAGATCGCGTATATTTGAAAAATCCTGAACTAAAGAAACATTCGTGTCGAAATTGTAGATCGAGGTTTGATCTTCAGCCCGAAGACCCGATAGAAATTTTATTGTCGCCGCTCTGGCGAGACTTACTCTCGCTTCCATACTTCCGGAAGTATCAATTAAAATGACGGCGGCAAAGGGGGTTTCCTGAGTTTGAAAAAATGCGATCTCTTGTTTTTCGCCGTCTTCATATACTTCAAATTGATCTCGAGAAAGATTTTTAGCCGCAGAACCGGTTTTGTCCGTGATCGTCGCATTCAGAACGACGATCGAGGAATCAATTTTGATCTCGTCATCATCATCGTCTTGTGAAAATATGGTTTGTTGAAGATTTAGGATCAGAAAAAGCAGGAAAATAATGGATACGGGGTTGGCTAAGGGAATAAATCGGCGAAAAATTTCATTAAATTCCATTTTTTGATTTTTGATATCTTATTTTCCAATTCGAATAAACTTCAAAAGTTTTTTAACAGCACTCGACGTTTGTATTGCCGCGGCGGAGATCGAATGTCGGGTGGTTTTTTTTATTTCATCCAGCAGTTGTGTTGTATTTTCCTTTAACTTTTGGATCGCCTGCAAAACATCGGCGGGTTTTTCTTCATCATCATCCTTATCATCGTCATCGGCTCGCAATTCTTTTCGGATTTTGTCAATCAAATCCTCGACTTCTTTTAACTTTTTTTCATCTTCCGGCAAAAGTTTGTTATTTTCCGTATAAGATTTTTCTATTTCCTCACTTAATTTGGCAATTGTTTCCGTTCGTTTGATGAGTTCTTCATATTCCTTCTTCTGTTCTTCGATACAAAGTGTGATCAAACGCTCCCGCACGCTTTGAGAAAATTCTTGCTCTCCCGGCATTCTTTTTAATTGCGGACAATTATCCAAATCCTGAGCGTTTGCAAATGAAGCAAGCATCATAGAAGCCATAATAAAAAGAGTAAATTGTAGAAATTTCCTGAACATTTGTATCTAATAAACGATTTATTTAAGGCTTTCTGCCTTCTTCCTCCAGGTTTCCGCCGAGATTTTCAACAAGCATTGATAAAAATTCTTCTTCGGCATTTCCGGAACTTTGCAAAGTTGACCATTCGGAGAATATACCGTTTTCCGAACGTCCTTCGATCTTTGCAGTAACTGCTACGTTGTTTCTGATACCGTCTATAGATTGGACTTCAACCGTTAAAGTATAACGACCGCGGGTCCAAACCTGATCGGTCGCCGGAACCTCGGCATATCGGTTCAATTCGGATTTTGTCAGAATTGCTCCCTTTGAAAATGTATAGGGTTTTGTAACAACAAGACCTTCTTCCAGCTTTGAAGCAGATTCGTCGATAATCAGTTGTTTTTCTTTCAAAACAGTAACGATGGCATTGACGAGAATGTCGCGTCTGGCGGTTACGGGATATGGATTTTCCCGTTTTTTACGAACTTTCGTTTTATCCTTTCCGAAACTCCAGGAACGTCCGACATCATTGGTTCGTTCGTTGACGGTCGCTTCCTTTTTGATGGTTTGCGTTTGCGTGTCAACACCTTTCTCCGTTTGGGCGGAAACGGTAAATGCCGCCAAACTGATTGTGAAAATAAAAAGTAAAATTTTTTTCATAGCTGAATATTCAAAGGATTGATTCTCTGTCTAAAAGAAATTGCAAATTTAATTTTTAACAAAAGTTTTGATGTTGTCAAAAATATTGAGGTTGTATTTTCAAAAAGTTTGAAATTTATTTCTTGTTCTGTAATTCCCACAGAAGCAGATGTTTTAAAAATGCGTGGTGGGCGGCAAATCTGGAAATACAAAAACCGGGCAATCCGTCCCGAAAACCGCCCTTTAATATGTAATTTTTCAGAAAGGTCGTGAAACCGACCGTGGCGATTTTGAGCGGGGAAGTCCTGCGGCCGCTTTTAAACATTTCTTCCGCCGAAAGCGGAGCATATCTTTTGCCGATCATTTCGTGATGATAGGTTGCGTCTTTGATACTGTAATGCAAAATATCTTTGTTGATTTTTTCGATTTTCGAATCCTTTTCCATCTGAATCGTTTCGTGGACGAGCAACTCCTTCCAGATTCCTTTTTTTCGATTATAAAGCCGCAGTTTCCAATCGGGATACCAACCCGAATGCCTGATCGGACGATTCATATAAAATGTCAGACGAGAGAATTTATACCCGTCGGACAATTTTTCCGGCGGCAGATTTTTTAATTTTAAGATTTCTGCTTTTAATTCCTCGGATACTCGTTCATCGGCATCAAGGGAAAAGATCCAATCGTATTTACATTTTTCAACGGCAAACTGTTTTTGTTTTCCGAATCCCAACCATTTTTGAATAAAAACATTGGCTCCCGAATTTTTTGCGATCGCGAGGGTTTTATCGGAACTTTCAGAATCGACGACGACGATTTCATCGGCGAAATCCAATGATTCGATGGCATCGGCAATATTTTCTTCTTCGTTAAAGGTTATGATCGTGGCTGAGATTTTCACGGATGTATTTTCGCAAACTTAAAGTGAAACTTAAAGTGTCGGAAGGCAGACAGCTAAAGTTTTACATAAAAGAAAAGCTTTGATTCGTAAATATCAAAGCCTTCCTTTGTTGAAAAATCAAATAAAACTAATTTCCGTCTTCATCATTGTCCGTCGGTGAATCAACCACAACATTATTCATCCGCAAAGTAGTCGAAGTCGCTCTTTGAAGATCGGCAAGTGCCTTGTTGTAATCGGTCTCGGCTCTGATTTCCGCATTTCTGGCATTTGTTAAAGCGTTTTCGCGTTGAAAAAGCAGAAAAGTCGTCGAGCGTCCGACCTCATAAAGCTTGCGTTCACCTTCGAGTTGAATTTCGGCATTTTCTCTCGCACGTCGGGCGGTTAAAACTCTCTGCTGGGCGGTTTCGACTGCCTGAACCGCATTGCGGACTTCGGTTATGATCGCTTGTTCCTGCGAGCGTTTTTGAGCATCAATTCTTTCTTCCTGAACTTTTGCCGCCGCGAGATCAGCTTTTGCTTGCTGATTCTTTAATGGAAAACTGATCGTCACACCAAAACTGTAATTCGGAGCGTCGCTTCGGAAAATGTTCTTAAAAGCCTGTGTATAACCGCCGACCAGAAAATTCGGAGTCGGCGGGATGGTCACATTCGGCACATTTATCGTTTCGTTCGGATGTAATCGGCGAATTTGCTGAAGTAAGAAGGCGTTTGCGTTCGAATTTGGATCACCGGATATTAAAGGGAATGATAAACTTTCCGTATTTCCGGTGGATGAAGCAATACCTTCGAGTGAAATCGTCGAGGTCAGATCAACTCTCGGTTTTGTTTGATTTTTAAAATAATCAATATCAATGTTATTGACCTCTTCTTCAAGCCGCAGGCGATTCAACTCGGGACGATTTTGAATCGCATCATTGATCGCATCCTGCAAACTTATCGAATCAAGACTGAATACGGGCGAATCGGTCGGTGTAAAACTATCCGACCATTCCGGAGCGTTCGGGTCTTTTAAGATAAGCTGTTTCAAAGTATTTTCCGCAATCGATACCTGCTGGGCGGCAAGCAAAACGTCCGATTCACGGTTGGCAAGTTCGGTACTGACTTCCGCTCTTTGCAATGGTGCGGCGGCACCGGCTTCGATCCGGGCTTCGACCTGCCGCAAGTTTTCTTTTGATAAATTCAGATTGGCAACACGGTTTTGCTGGTCGCGTAAAGCAAAAACCAGATCCCAATATGCTCTTTGAACCTGCGAAATGATTTCTATCGTGCGACGGCGGAAATCAGCATCGGATTGAGCGATTCTTTTTCTTTGGATCTTTATCTGCCGGCGTGTTTGATCAATTTTAAAGTCCCGCAGAATAGGTTGCGTGTATGTAACTCCAAGACTCGAAAAATACAGAGCACTCGTTCCGCTTGAACCGATATTTCCCTGGGTTGCCTGGGCTTGAGCAAAGGCGTTTTCGGTTCTCGTATTATTGAAGAAAAATCTGTAATTACCGCCGCCGGTTTGGACGAGTTTTGTAAAATCGGAATTGACCCGCAAGTCCTTGGTCGGATTTTGTCCGGTCGTGCTGTTGCGGTCGAAATTCGGATTGAATGTAAAAACACCGTCATAGATTCCTTCCAACGAACGCAAATTCAGTTCGGCAATTCTGACATCATCACGAGCTACCTCAATATCATTGTTATTACTCAAGGCAAGTCTGATCGCTTGATTTAAAGTTAATGAACGGGTTTGAGCGGCATTGACACCGACTCTCCGGTAAAAATTAATATACGCATTTGTTTTAATGTTTTGAGGTTCTTTTACGGGTTCAACAATCTCATCTTTGATATTTGAATTTTCTTTTTCTGAGGCAGTTTTATTTTGAGCTATTTGGGCTGTTTCGGTCTGGGCTGAAACCTTTGAGTCAAAAAAGCAAATTGTCAAAATTAAAATACTGGTAAAAGTAAAAAGGGTTTTGAAAAATTTCATTATTGGAAAACTCCGATCTTGTTCAATAGTTTTTTATTATAGAATTCTGAAACTCAAGATTTACTACGCTTTGATATTTTTGTTTGTTTCAAAAAAAAAAGTTCGAGAATTTGAATGGCATTCAGATAAGTGGTTTTTATAAAAACGGAAGAAAGGTGAATAAATTGTGATAAAAATGAAAGGCTACGTCTCCCACACCGTAGCCTTTATTTTGTAACGATGCTCCCACTCATCGTTACTTCATCCACAGGGCGTGGATGAATTTTGATTTATTTGTGATAATAACACTTTTTTATGATAAAGCAAGTTTTACCCCCGGCTATTTCTACGCGTTGAATTTTCAGCCAATTTGAGTTATCTTCTTACTTTTTAACATACAAATATTTGGAGGACTTTTATCAAACAATGGGTATTAAAGTTGGTATAAACGGTTTTGGTCGCATCGGGCGGAATGTTCTGAGGGCTTCGCTCAATGACGACAGTATTGATTTTGTCGGCGTAAATGATCTGACCGATACGAAAACATTGGCACATCTTTTGAAATATGATTCGGTGATGGGAAATCTCGAACAGGAAATTTCCTCGACCGAAAATTCGATCACGGTTGACGGCGACGAGTTCAAAGTTTTCAGTGAACGAGACCCGGCAAACATTCCCTGGGACGAAGTCGGGGCGGAAGTCGTCATCGAAGCGACCGGGCTCTTCCGGGATAAAGCGACCGCCGGAAAACATCTTCGCGGTTCGGTCAAAAAAGTTATTATTTCAGCCCCCGGAAAAGACCCCGATACGACCATCGTTTTGGGCGTTAACGAGAATGATTACGATGCTGAAAATCATCACATCATTTCAAATGCTTCCTGCACGACGAATTGTCTGGCTCCTGTCGCCAAAGTCATACATGAAAAATTCAATATCGAAAATGCAATGATGACAACGATTCATTCATATACGAATGATCAACAACTACTCGATCTTCCGCATAAAGATCTGAGACGGGCGAGAGCGGCCGGACTTTCAATGATTCCGACCTCGACCGGAGCGGCAAAAGCTGTAGCTTTGGTTATTCCCGAACTCAAAGGAAAATTTGACGGAATTTCGGTTCGTGTTCCGACTCCGAACGTTTCGCTTGTAGATGTTGTCATAAATGTTGAAAAAGAAACCGATGCGGAAGAAGTAAATCGGGCGTTGAAAAATGCCGCCAATGAAGAACTGAACGGAATTCTGGCATTCAGTGAAGAACCGCTCGTTTCAATGGATTTTAAAGGAAATCCGCATTCTTCAATCGTTGATGCCGACAATACTGCGGTCATCGGCGGTAAAACGATCAAAATTTTAACCTGGTATGATAACGAATGGGGCTATTCCTGCCGGGTTCGTGATCTGGTTAAATATATTGCCGATCAAGGATTATAGAAATCAAAATGCACAATAAAAAAACAGGTTCGGTTTTATCTTATAACCGAACCTGTTTTTTTATTGAATAAAAATATACTTGGTTAATTTGACGAGATTGAGTATTTTAGAATTATGAAAAGGATTTACCCGACAAGCCTCATCTTTATTACATTATTTCTTATTTTCAATTTCAAAGTTTTTGCACAAGGCATTGATGATACGAAAGTAATCCCGCCGCCAACCCAAATAATCTCTGATCTGGAAGAAAAAAAAAGACGCATCGAAGCCTTTGAGATTGTTTGGCAAACGATCAATGATAATTACTTTGACCAAACTTTCAGCGGTCTTGACTGGAATAAAATAAAAATCGAATATACACCGCAAGTTTTGGAAGCGAAAAGCGATGCGGAATTTCATATAATTTTGCAAAAGATGATCTCGCGCTTAAACCGTTCACATTTCGGAATTATTCCAAGGGAGGTTTTCGTAGCGATCGAAGAAGCAAAAGAAAGATCGGCTTTAGAAAGCCGGGAGATTACATCCGAATTATCAGATAAAGAAAAAGATTCAGTCGAACAAGATGATGTGGAAGTAACAAAGCCCGGGGATACCGAAGATACGGCACTTTCTCAATACGGAATCGGGATTGATCTGAGATTGATAAATGAAAAATTCCTGATCACTCGAGTCAATAAAAATTCACCCGCAGAAAAAGCCGGAATCAAAGCAGGCTATTTTCTCGAAAAAGTAAACGGTGTTTCACTGCTCGAGTTTCTTGAAATGATCAGAAACAGTTCGCTTTACGTAAAATCATTTGACCAAAAAATACCGCTTCAGATAATCGAAGGATTTTTGAACGGTGAAAAAGACAGTTATGTACAGTTAACCGTCTTGGACGAAAAGAATCAGCCGAAAGAATTTACGATCAAACGTGAAAAGATTTCCGGCGAATATGTAAAGATTTTGGAAAATCTTCCGGAGCTTTATCTGCAATTTGAAACGAGGTCAATCAATGAAGAAGTTGGCTACATCAAATTTAATTATTTTGCATTGCCGATAATTGATAAATTTTGTCAGGCGATAACCGAATTTAAGGACAAAAAAGCAATTATAATTGATTTACGAGGAAACAAAGGCGGCTTGTTCGGTAGTCTGATGGGAATTTCAGGATTTTTGACAAACAGGGAAATATCCCTCGGCACGGAAATAACCAGAACCCAAAAGGAGGTTAGAGATATAAAACCACACGCAAAGAATTTTAAGGGCAAAACCGTTATCCTGATTGATAAATTAAGTTATTCCGCCGCCGAGATGTTTTCCGCCGCTTTGCAGGAAAATGATTTGGCTACCGTCATCGGAGAAAAAAGTGCCGGGGAGGCACTACCGTCCTTAACAAAAGTTCTTCCGACCGGGGCAGTTTTTCTGTTTCCGATTTCAAACTTTAAAACACCGAAAGGGAATTTTCTGGAGGGAAACGGAATTAAACCGGATTATGAAGTATCGTTAAAACGTGACAACTTACTTCAAGGAAAGGATGATCAATTGGATTTTGCTATAGAAACGGTTCGCAAACAAATAGCCAAAGAACAATCTGACCCCAAAAGTAAAATTATCAATGCGAAACCTGTTTCCCCTGATGTATATTTTGACCTGAGTAATACTTCAACGCCAAACGTTCGAAAAATTCAGCAAACGAAAGCCTTAAATGTTATTGATGATTTTATTAAAACAATCGGCGGAAAAGGGGCTTTGGAAGAGATTGAAAGTTATAAAGCTAAAGGAAAACTTGAACTTTCAAGATCGGGGGCAGTGGTTAAAGGAGAGGTTGAGATTATTTGGATTTCACCGAATAAATATATCGAAAATTACGTCATAACCGGTGTCGGCAAGATCAGCGAAATTTTTGACGGGCAAAAATATTTTATTGAATCGGAGTTTACGGGTTCGGATGAAGTTGTCACGCCGCAAGTTCTTGAAGATAAATCTTTATCAATGGGGTTTTATGAAATCCTCAAACTCAGTGAACTTTATCCGCAAATTACGCACAAGGGAATCTTCACGGTGGAAGGCAGAAAGATTCACTTAATTGAAGCGACTTCAGCGGGCGGCATACAGGTCGCGTTCAATTTTGATGTCGAAACCAAACTCCTGGTTAAGCGAACGAGCAATTGGACCGGTGTGATCGTATTTGATAATTATCAAACTGTAAATGATGAAGTTCTTTTGCCTCATACAATCAAAAAAGGGACGATATTTTCCTTTTATATAAACAAATACGAGTTGAATGAAAAAGTTGAAGAAAGTCTTTTCACAAAGAAAGAAAGTTGTTTCGATATAGTTGATTAAATGCCGGACTAATTTCGAACAAATTAGATTAGCCTGTAGATAAAATCCGCCTTATAGGATAGAATCGCGATTTAAAAAAACTGTAATAAAATCATTTTATTAAAGGTAAAAGTTTGGTTTATATGAAAAAGTTATCAATCAAAGATTTGGATTTGGATGGAAAAAAAGTTTTCATCAGAGTGGATTTTAATGTTCCTGTTCAAAACGGAATGGTTACGGATGACACGCGCATCCAGGGTGCTTTACCGACGATAAATTACGCAATCGAAAATGGTGCGAAAGTTATTCTGGCTTCACACCTCGGTAGACCGACGGAAGCAAAGGAAGAAAAATTTAGTTTGAAACCGGTTGCCGAAAAGTTAACGGAAATTCTCGGTAAAGATGTTGCGTTTGCCGAAGATTGCATCGGTGAAAAAGTTAAAGTAAAGGTTGAAGGATTGGCAAAAGGTGAAGTTTTACTGCTTGAAAACCTCAGATTTCACAAGGGCGAAAAGGCCAACGATAAAGAATTTGCCGGACAACTTGCCGAAAATGCCGATATATATGTCAACGATGCCTTCGGTACGGCTCACAGAGCACACGCTTCGACCGCCGGAATAGCGGAATTTGTGGAAAAATCGGCCGCCGGTCTATTACTTGAGAAAGAACTTGAAGTATTGTCTAAAGTCTTGGAAAATCCCGAGAGACCTTTTGTAGCGATTTTAGGCGGAGCAAAAGTTTCAGACAAAATTCCCGTTATCAAATCCTTTATTGAAAGAAAGGTAGATAAACTTCTGATAGGCGGGGCGATGGCTTATACATTTTTCAAAGCCAACGGCTATACGGTCGGAAAATCTCTGGTAGAAGATGAAATGATGCCGACGGCTTTGGAGATTGAAAAGAAAGCAAAAGAAGCAAAAATTGAATTGATCTTACCGACCGACCATAAAACGGTGGATTCATTCGATCCGCTGAATTCGATGCGGGAGATGCCGATAGATTTTACGAATGCCGGCTTGGTCGGTTTGGATATCGGTAAGGAAACCGCCGCGATTTTTGAAAAAGCCTTGGAAGGAGCAAAAACGATCATTTGGAATGGCCCGATGGGAATGTTTGAAGAAAAACCTTTTGATGAAGGAACGATCGCCATCGCCGAAGCCGTTGCCAAAACAACTGAAAACGGAGCATTTTCGGTTGTCGGAGGCGGCGATTCCGTCGCGGCGATCAATCAGGCCGGTCTCGCCGATAAAATTTCGCACATCTCGACCGGCGGTGGTGCGGCTTTAGAGTTTCTTTCAGGCAAAGAATTGCCGGGCGTTACGGCTTTGGATGAAAAATAAATGATTTTGAAATCTGTGGAACATCTGAATATTTTTCAGTTAGATGATTCTATATGGATTGCTGAACAGAAAATAGATGTTCCAAATTATGATTTTCACTTTGAACAATTTTTTCCGTGTTATCATCCTCTTTATCCGAAAAAAGGAATAACAGTTGTTGGTAGATTCGGAGTTACAGAAAATTATTCTGATTTGTTTTTTGAATTAAATTCATTAGGAATCGCTTTGATACATAATCCTTCACAATATTTATTAGCTAGCGAACTTACAAATTGGTATTCTTTGTTAAAGGATATTACACCAAAAAGCATTTGGTACGACGAAATACCAACAATAGAACAAATTGAAAACGATTTTGATTATCCTATATTTATAAAAGGCAGCAGACAAACAAATAAACATAAAGCATCGTTATCAATTGCAAAATCAAAATCAGAACTCAAAAACATTATTTTTGAATATAAAAGAAATCCGATTTTGCACTGGCAAAAATTTGTGGTTCGAGAATATGTAAATTTAAGAATAGTAAAATCCACAGAAACGGAAAAGATTCCTGCATCATTTGAGTTTAGAACATTTTGGTGGAAAAACAATTTAGTTGGAGAAGGGATTTATTGGAAAGATTTTGCTAAATATAACTGGACGAAATCGGAAAGAATAAAGGCTTTAAGTGTTGCAGAAAATGCTGCTTTGAAATTAAATTTACCATTTATTGTTATAGACATAGCTCAGATGGAAAATGGAAAGTGGTTAATTATTGAAAGTAATGATGGACAAGAAAGTGGTTATGCCGGAATTTCACCAATATCACTTTGGCAAAATATCGTTGAAATTGAAAAGAAAAATTTATGAGAAAACCTATAATTGCAGGGAATTGGAAGATGTATAAACTGCTTAATGAAGCGGTTAAGACGGCTTTAGAATTAAAACCAAATGTTGCGAATGCAAATCATTGTGAAGTTATCATCGCACCGGTTTTTGTGCAGATAAAAACTTTGGCGGACAGATTGGAAGGATCGAATATAAAAGTCGCGGCTCAGGATTGTGCGATGCAGACCGAGCATTCGGCGAATACCGGCGAAGTTTCCGCCGAAATGATCAAAGATGTCGGAGCATCGCATATCATCATCGGGCATTCCGAGCGTCGGCAGTTTTACGGCGAAACGGATGAGTCGGTCAATCGTAAAACAAAGGCTTGCCTACACTTCGGTTTGGAGGCGATCGTCTGCGTCGGCGAAAGTCTCGATGAAAGAGAATCGGGTAAAGCGGAAAATATTGTTAAAAAACAGATCGTTGGTGCATTGGAAGGTTTGACAGTTTCCGATATGGAACGTATCATAATCGCTTACGAGCCTGTCTGGGCGATCGGCACCGGAAAGACTGCCACGCCTGAACAGGCTCAAGAAATGCACGCTTTTATCCGTCAAACTATAGCCGAAACGCATTCGGGCGAAACGGCTGATAAAACGAGAATTCTTTACGGCGGTTCGGTCAAACCCGAAAACGTACAAGAATTGATGAGCGAAGCGGATATTGACGGTGCATTGGTCGGCGGAGCCAGCCTACAGGCTGAAAGCTTTGCTCAAATCGTAAACTATAACCTGGAGTAGTGTTTTGGAAACGTTTTTATATATAGTATTTTTTCTTTCTTGCATCGTTTTGGTTGTTTCGGTGCTTCTTCAGCCGGGAAAAACCGATGCGGGAGCTTTATTTACGAGCGGTGTTTCAAAGGCGGCTTTGAATCCACGCGGAACGCAATCGGTTCTTTCAAAACTGACGATCGTTACCGCTGCCGTTTTTATGCTGACAGCTCTTCTTCTATCGCTTCCGGCGTTGACGGGAAATGTTTCGGTTTTGCAGACACAAGGTGAAAATCAAACCGAAATTACGAATACAAACGCCAATGCAAATGTTGATGCCAATGCTAATGCGAATGTAACAAATACAAATGCACCGGCAAATACAGATGCTTCTTCTGCTCCGGCAGATAATGCAAATGCTGAGGATAAAGGTGAAGAAACAAAAGAAGCTGACAACTCAAACAGCGAAAAATCGGCGGATAAGCAAGAGGAAAAGAAATAGAAATTTGAAAAATCAATTTAGATCAGCCGAGGTGGTGAAATTGGTATACACGCACGCTTGAGGGGCGTGTGGAGCGATCCATGCGGGTTCGAGTCCCGCCCTCGGCACCATAATAAACATAAAAAAGACGAGTTTTAGTAGCTCGTCTTTTTTATGTTTGTTTAAGCAAAACATTAACTGTCTGTTTGCCGACTCTTAAAGTATGACTTAAAGCGGAATATTTCCGTGTTTCTTCGGCGGATTTGTATCGCGTTTGTTTTGCAAAAGAGATAACGCCCGGATGAGTTTTGGTCTGGTGAATTTCGGTTCGATAACTTCATCAATAAATCCCCGTTCTGCCGCAACGTAAGGATTGGCAAATTTTTCATTAAATTCGTTTTTCTTTAATTCAAGTAAAGTCTTGGCATCGGTCGTATCCTTGAATTCATTGCGGTAGAGAATTCCGACCGCTCCATCAGCACCCATCACGGCAATTTCCGCGGTTGGATAAGCAAAGTTCACATCCGTGCGGATATGTTTTGAAGCCATTACGCAGTAGGCTCCGCCATAGGCTTTGCGGGTGATAACCGTAATTTTCGGCACGGTTGCTTCGGCAAAGGCGTAGAGAAGTTTTGCCCCGTGGCGGATAATTCCGAAATGTTCCTGATTGACGCCCGGTAAAAATCCGGGAACATCTTCGAAGGTTATCAAAGGAATATTAAAAGCATCACAAAAGCGTACGAATCTAGCCCCTTTGATCGAAGCATCAATATCCAAAACACCGGCTAAAAATGCCGGTTGATTGGCGACGATCCCAACCGAATGCCCGCCGAGTCTCGCGAAACCGACGACGATATTCTGGGCAAAATGTTCCTGGACTTCAAAAAAATAACCTTCATCAACGACATTATGAATAATATCGCGTATGTCATACGGCTGATTGGAATTTTCGGGAACAATGGAATTTAAACTTTCATCTGTTCTCTCGGAAGCATCATCTGTCGGAACAAATGGCGGGTCATCCATATTGTTCGAAGGAATAAATGAAAGCAGTTCTCTCGTAAGACGTAAGCAATGTTCGTCATCATCAGCGGCAAAATGGGCGACACCCGATTTAGCGTTATGAGTCATTGCTCCGCCCAATTCGTCTTTTGTAACGTCTTCATGAGTTACGGTTTTTATCACGTCGGGACCCGTAATGAACATATATGAGGAATCTTTGACCATTATATTAAAATCCGTGATTGCCGGAGAGTAGACCGCACCGCCGGCACATGGTCCCATAATGCAACTTATCTGCGGTATGACACCGCTGGCCAGAGTATTTCTTAAAAAAATATCCGCATAACCGCCGAGCGAGACAACACCTTCCTGTATTCTTGCTCCGCCCGAATCATTCAGACCAATCACCGGACAGCCCGTTTTCATCGCCATGTCCATTATTTTGCAGATTTTCTGAGCGTGTGTTTCACTCAAAGAACCGCCGAACACCGTAAAATCCTGGGCGAAAACAAAAACCTCGCGTCCGTCAACAAGTCCGTGTCCGGTAATCACACCATCGCCCGGATATTTGCGTTTATCCAGTCCAAAATCGCTCGAACGATGAAGGACGAATTTATCGAATTCTTCAAATGAGCCTTCATCCAGAAAAAATTCGATTCGTTCACGAGCCGTCATTTTTCCCTGAGATTTTTGTTTTTCCAGTCTTTCCGGGCCACCGCCTTGTTCGGCAAGGCACGATTTTTCCCTTAGTATTTCCAGTTTGTCCATTGAGTCTTCAGTTGTTTGTGGTTGCATAAGTAAAGAGTTTAGCTGAAATTCGGGTTTTGGTAAAACCTTCAAATGACCATCCGTTTGCGAATACTTCGCAGTGCCCATTCGGTTAAGATTATCGAGATCACAACAAGATAGACCAATTCGTAAATATGCCGAACGGCGAAACCGCCGTTTAAGAAAGCTCGCGTCAGATCAATCGCGGATGTCGTCGGCAAAATATATGCGATGGCCTGCAGCCAGACAAAAAGTTTATCAACTGGAAACCACGCTCCGCAAAGAAAGATAGTTGACCAGTAAAGGGCGAAATATAGATTGAAATGATCAATTTCGTGTATATGAGCGGTAACGGCCAGTGATAAACTTCCTAAAAAAAGACAGCCGAGCATTAAAGGAAAGATCGAAAATGGAGCGAGAAAAGAAGTTGCTGACCCGAATATGATCACCAGCGGCAAGACAAAAAAGGAATCAATAATTCCTTTTGTAACAGCGTAAAGAATCTCTCCGAAAGCAAGGGATTCGGCATTGACGGGGGTTGAAAGTATCGCATCAAAGGTTGATTGATAAACCATTCTAAAATAAGCACCATACGTCATTTCAAAAACCGTTCTCATCAATACTGTAAATGCCAAAACTCCCGCACCGACAAAAGATAGATAACTCAATCCCTCGACTTTTGAAGCTACCAGGGCACCGACACCGAAACCGAATGCAAAAAATGTAAAGATCGGTTCGATTACGGGAGCGATCAATTCGGTTTTCCAAAGTCGCAGATACACCCGCATATTCCGACTCCAGACGGAGATTGAATCGGTCAGATCAACTTTTGCAATCGCAATATACATAAAAAATTCTGGCTAATTCAATTTTGGTATTTCGCGGTCTATGGCGGGAAACAGTCTAAATTTGATCATTTCAGCAACCCGTCGGGTTTGAAGTATATCGGAATAGTTTTCTGAAAGTTCACCCTCGATTTCAAACAATAAATTATTAAGTTCATTTATTCTGGCGTTGATGGAATCACGTCTTACTTTTCGCAGGGCTTCGGCATTTGTTGTGCCAATACCGGAAATACTTCTTTCGATATTTTCATCTCTGGCACTCTCCTTTAAAGATCTGAGCTGGGCATCGAGATTTGTTTTTTTCTCGAGCAGGTCGAGTCTTGCCTTCTTTAAATTTGAAAGCCGCATTTCGGCTTTATTGAGTAATTCAAAGGAGACAATGATCTTTTTTTGGTCTTCGGTGATGCTGAACCCCATATTATTGGCAATTTTATCGTAAGCCTCATTTATGTCTTTATTTAATTTTTTGAGACTTTCTGCAATTTCCTGCAATTCGGTCGCTATAAATTCCAG
>JBGTRS010000032.1:16620-16852 GCA_041940665.1 Pyrinomonadaceae bacterium
GATTCTTGAGCCGATTTTGGTTGAACTGAAGAGTTGTTTATTGTTTGGGATTTAACAAAATCAGAACCGAGGAATAAAAAAATAACCGCAAAAAAAATTCTACATTTCATTTCGTTTTCTCCTTTTTATGAATGAAAAAAATTTCAAGAGATTTAAAGTAAAAAACTTAATTTTCCGAAAAGGGAAATTCTTTTAATTTAATTTTTTGTTCGAGTTCTTGAATGCTTGATTT
>JBGTRS010000033.1:0-16849 GCA_041940665.1 Pyrinomonadaceae bacterium
GCGTCGAGATCGAACCCGGATAGCTCAGAACTTTCTTTAGCCCCGTATCATGATTTTGCGGGCGGAGGATCATCGGGTCTTTGTAATTGACGATGCCGGGCTGAGAATTCGGACAGGTCTGATTACAGAAAGTCCAGCCGGTGAAAACCTTTGTAAAACCGTTGACGACCTCCTGATCGTAGGTCGGAATCGGCGTTCCCTTTGCATCGAGGCGAACCGTTCCGTCCTGATCGAGCATATAAAGCCCGACGCTGAACAGTTGCAGAATCTCGCGGGCGAAATTTTCGTTCGGATTTTCCGCCGTGCTGATCGCCATATCGAGATAATTTCCCATCGCCGGATTCAAGGTCATCTCCCGCATCAGATCGCGGTAATTTCCGAAGGCGTGTTTATCCAAAATCTGTATGTAGGGCAACATCCGCGAAGGCTGGACGGTTTCCCGGCCCGAAACGACCCAGATCTGACTCAAAGCCCACGAAACCCTCCGGCGTAACTGCTGGTCTTCGCCGTAGATCGCCTCGCGGAAAAACCAGTTCTGGAGAGGATACATCGAATACTTATCGCGGATACAAAAATCCGTGCAGGTATCGGGCGGCGTGGTCGGCTGGAGCGGCAGATCGGGATATGGAATCGCCGAATAGCGAACGGCTCCGTTGGCGTCGCGTTTTTCTTCCATCTGCTCGTTGATCCAGGTCGAGATTCCGATGCGGCGAATCCGATGCTCGAGCGGACTCGTGGCTCCGAATGTCGCCTGCTCCATAAACCGAACTCTATCGCCAGTCCACGGCAAACCGCCACCGGCCTCGTTGACGCTGACTTTTTCCGAAACTTTTTCTGGCCAGGGCGTCGGAACTGCTCCCAAATCATCCCCGATCTTTCCGCCTTCAAAACCGACCGCGACGCGGACGCGGTTGCTTGAAACGCCCCGCCAATTGACCCGGACGAGAACATCGCCGACCCGGCCGAGTTGTCCGTTCAAACGAACCGTCAGTTCATACACCCACGGAAATTTCCGGTTCTGCTGAAAATCGAGAATTTCCAATGGATACCGCCGCCGGCTTGAATCCGTCGCGTCCGCCCGAAACGCCCGTCTGTCTTCATTCGGCAAAAGATCTAAATTCGTAACAAAAAACGTGATCTCCGTCCGTCCGCCGGGTTCGAACACTTCCAAGTCCGGCTTGGTCAAAGCCCGCGTCGAATCGTTTCGGCTGATCAGAACGGGAGCGTCTTCCGGGAGATTCTGCCCGAAGCTCAAGGCGTAAAAACAGGAAAATATTAAAAACAATAAAGGAAGGCGTTGAAAAACTCGGCTTTTCGGCATTAATGTTTCCTCAGGGGTTGATATTTACAGCCTTTTTTATATCCCTAAAATGATAAAAAATCAATGATATGCGTGCATTCCATTGACAAACTGCGGATTTGTTAATTTAATCTTGAGTGCACCCTGTTCGAGAGAGTTTCAATGTCCAAAAAATTCGTCAAACGTTTTACATTTGTCATTTTTTTCTGTGCCTTGTTTTTGCTGGTTGATTCTACCGCTTTGCAAACCGAATCGCGGGAAACCGCCGGCCCGCAAACTCTGATCAGATTCCGCGAAAACTTCGATAATGTAACAACTCCGCAAATTCCCGCCGAATGGACGGTTTCGTCAACCGGAACCGGAGCGGGATTTTTGACGACCATAAATAATCCCGATTCGCCGCCGAACACGGTTTTTACACCGAGTCCGGCCACGACGAGTTCGGCAACCTTAACTTCACCGGGCATTTTTATTCTCAGTTCGAACGCCCGTCTGAATTTCCGCCACCGATATTCGCTCGAAAACACCTGGGACGGCGGAGTGCTGGAAATAAAGATCGGCAGTAGCGGACAATTTACGGACATTTTGGAGGCGGGCGGAGAATTTTTGACGGGCGGCTACACGACCGTTTTAAATAATTCAACCAATCCGCTGGCCAACCGCCTGGCTTGGAGCGGCGGAAATCAGGGAAATTATGCGAATGTTTCCGTTAAACTTCCCGCTTCCGCCTTTCGTCAGACCGTCCGATTCCGTTGGGTTTTCGGCTCGAACAACAGTTTCGGCGGTGAAGGCTGGCGGATTGACTCCGTCACTTTGGAAGAAGTTCCGACGGGATTAAATACGAATGCGATCACCATTTCCGACAACAATCCGGCCACACCGTATCCGAGCAACATCAGCGTTTCCGGACTCTCCGGGCTTGTTACGGGCGTGGTCGTCAATCTCGAAAACTTCTCGCACGAATCCGCCGATGATGTGGATATTCTGCTCGTTTCGCCGACGGGCAGAAGCGTTACGTTAATGTCCGACGCGGGCGGAAACAACAATGTCAGCGACGCGACCCTGACCTTCGACGATGCGGCCGGTTCGCATCTTCCCGATAATTCCGCCTTCGGTTCGGGCGTCTATAAACCGACGAATTTTGAAGGGCCGGACATTTTCCCGAGTCCCGCCCCGCAGACAAATCCGGGTTCCGCCTTAAATGATTTTTACGGCGATACGCCCAACGGCATCTGGTCTCTCTATATCGTTGACGACAACGGCCAAAACGTCGGACAGATCGCCAACGGCTGGAACCTGAGCATTCTGAGTTCCGTCAACGCCTGTTTTTTCACGGTCAATCCGCTTTTTGCTTCGTTTCCGCAAACGGGCGGCTCGGACAGTTTTGCGATTTCGACACCGGACGGCTGTCCCTGGACGGCAACCATCAACAACGGCTTTATCCATTTTGATTCGACGCCGCAAACTTCTCTGAGCGGCATCGGTTCGGGTGTCGTCGGATACAATGTTGACCAAAATTTCGGGGCGGGCAGAACGGGTTTGATTACCATTACAGACGGCTTTTCCAACCGCACGTTTCAGATTCAGCAAGGTTCGGGATGTCCTTTTTCTCTGGCTCAGACGAATCTTAGTTTTCCCGCAAACGGCGGAACGGGAAGTGTCGGCGTGACGGCGGGCGGCACCTGCGTCTGGAACGCCAACGCCAACGCGGCCTGGATCGAAATAACCTCCGGTGAACAAACCGGCGACGGAACTTTGACCTTCAACGTCTTGCCGAACACGCAGTGCCGAAATCACCGTCGGGGCAAGAACTTTAACGGTCAATCAACTCGCCACGAATTCTTCCGTCCGGTTTGATTTTGACGGCGACGGTAAGGCCGACATTTCGGTCTATCGAAACGGAGTGTGGCATTTGCTGCTGTCAACCGAAGGTTACAGCGTCCGGCAATTCGGAGTCGCTTCCGATATACTCACGCCCGCCGATTTCGACGGCGACGGTAAAACCGACATCGCCGTTTTCCGCGACGGCGTCTGGTATGTTTTGCCGAGTTCCGGCGGAGAATTTTTTGCAAGGCAGTTCGGGCAAACGGGCGATATTCCCGTTCCGGCGGATTTCACGGGCGACGGCCTTGCCGAACTCGCCGTTTATCGAAACGGCATCTGGTTTACGTATGATCTGACCAATGCTCAAACTTCTGCTTTCCAATTCGGACAGGTCAATGATAAACCCGTCGTGGCCGATTATGACGGCGACGGCCTTGCCGATTACGCCGTTTATCGAAATGGTATCTGGTATCTAATGCAAACGACCGACGGATTTACCGCCGTTCAATTCGGTGTTTCGACCGATCTTCCCGTGACGGGCGATTTTAGCGGGGACGGCAAAGCGGATCTGACGGTCTATCGCGGAGGCGTCTGGCATACGCTGACAAACTTTCAAAACTACAGCGTTCAGCAGTTCGGCATCTCAACCGACATTCCTGTCGCGGCGGATTACGACGGCGATGGCCTTGCCGACATCGCCGTTTTCCGCGACGGCATCTGGTATATTCTGCAAACTTCAAACGGACAGGCTTTCATCACCCAATTCGGTGTGGCCGCCGATAAACCGGTTCCGAATGCTTTTGTATACTAGATGGATGATTGAATTAAATTCATTCTTTGATCATTCTAACTATACAAATTCATCAAAACTTTTTCCGGTGTGAACGGGGCGTCGAATTTAGGAAAAACTTGAGTTGCGTCGGCGTCAGATTTGAACGCTTTGACGGCCTCACGAATCGCAAAATAGGCTCCGATGCCGTACATCAAAGGCGGTTCGCCGACGGCTTTTGAGCGGAAGATGGCGAGATTATCTCTTTCTGTTCGAAGCGGAACGGTTTCGATATGTTTCGGGACTGAATAAATATCGGGAATTTTGTAGGTCGAAAGAGCATTTGAGCGGAGAATTCCCGCTTCGTCATAGAATATTTCCTCCAAAGTCATCCAGCCGATGCCCTGAACGATGCCGCCTTCGATCTGCCCGAGATCAACCGCCGTGTTCATCGAACTGCCGAAATCGTGGCAGTTTTTGACATAATCAATTCGGTAAATTCCGCGAAGACAATCAACCGTTACGCCGATAATTGCCGTCCCGTAAACGTGATAGGCAAACGGATGACCTTTGGCAATTGACCAATCGAAATGAATTCCGGGCGTTGCGTAATGGGCGTGTTCGCTTAAATTGACGCGGCGTAAGTAGGCTTCGTTGACGAGCGTGACCCAATCGAGATCGGTCTTTTGCTCTTTGCGGAAGACAAAACCGTCTTTGAGCGAAATATCGGCAACCGTTTCGGCTTCGACCAGATCTTTGGCTACTTCTTTTAAGCGTCCGAGAATTTCTTCGCAGGCCATCAATGTCGCTTTCCCGTTCAGATCGGCGGCGGCGGAAGCGGCGGTCGGGCTGGTGTTGGCGATGCGAAGCGTGTTCGTCGTGTGAACTTTGACACTTTCGATCGGCAGAGAAAAGGTTCGTTCGGCAACCTGAGCGATCTTTGTATTGACGCCCTGCCCCATCTCGACCGCTCCGGTCGAAACGGCGACCGAGCCGTCCGTGTATACATGAACGAGCGAACGGGCTTGATTCATCGGCGTTTTGGTAAACGAAATACCGAAACAGATCGGCATAACGGCGACGCCTTTTTTCTTGAATTTATTTTGTCTGTTAAATTCTTCGGCTTCCCTTTTTAATTTGGCAAAATCGAACGCTTCGTCGGCCTGCGTCCAACTCGTTTTCGCTTCCGATTCGGCGATCTGTCCGTATGGAAACTCATCGCCTGTTTCGATCAGATTTTTCCTTTGAATTTCTTCTCTTGAAACTTTTAATTTATCCGCCGCGTGAGCCATCGCCGCTTCGATGACGAACATTCCTTGCGGTCCGCCGAAGCCTCGAAACGCCGTATTCGGCGGCAGATTCGTCCGGCAGGAATAGGCGACCGCCGAGACATTCGGGATAAAATAGGAATTCGTTGAATGAAAAAGCGTCCGCTCCAAAACCGGCAGAGAAAGATCGGCCGCCGCCCCGGCGTTTTGAAAAAAGGTCACTTCATAAGCGAGAATTTTTAAATCTTTGTCGAGACCGATCTTATAATCCGCCGAATACGGATGGCGTTTTCCGGTCATCCGCATATCTTCCATCCGGTGAAGCGCGTATTTGACGGGGCGTTTCGTCAGTTGCGTTCCGACGGCACAAATTGCCGCCCAAGCGTTGGCCTGATCTTCTTTGCCGCCGAAACCGCCGCCGAGACGCGTTACGTCAACCTCGATCTTATGCATCGGCAATGCCGTTACTTTTGAAATACAACGCTGAACGGCGGTCGGCCCCTGCGTGGAAGAAAAGACCTTCAAAACGCCGTTTTCTGACGGAACGCAATATGCACCTTGCGTTTCTATATAGAGATGTTCCTGCCCGTTCGTACGGGTTCGCCCTTCAAAAATATATTCGCAATCCCCAAAGGCTTTTTTGACATCGCCTAAATTAAACCGCTTCGGCTCGGCGATCAGTTCTCCTTTTGAAAACGCGACACGCGGATCGGTGATAATTTCCAAAGGCTCAATCTCCGCCTTAATCAGCTTCGCGGCTTTGCGGGCAGACTCTTCCGTCTCGCCCAAAACGATTCCTATCGGCATTCCCGCAAAATGAACTTCGCCGTCAGCCAGAAGCGGTTCATCGGGAATGATCCCGCCGATCTGATTTTCGCCTTTCAAATCTTCCGCCAGAATGATCTTAAAAACGCCCTCGCTCTTTTCGGCTTCGGAAATATCAACTGATTTCACGATCCCATGTGCAACGGGCGACGCAAAAACACATGCGAACAACGTATCTTCAAGCAGCGGAATATCGTCCAGATAAACCGACTCGCCGCGAACATGAGATTTTGAATCAATGTTTTTCATTCTTTAATCTTTGATTACAAAAGTCTCCCACCCATCATAATCACCATTAAATTCCTGTGCTTTTTCCCACAAGTAAAGTACATAATCATCTACACTTTGATAATCTACTTTGTCAGTTCTGGATATATGTAATTGGAATGGATTTTCCTCATCACTTATTTTATTTTTATTTTCAATCTCAAAACCGTCTTCTTTAATTGCTTCAATAAAATTCTCTCTATCGGATATGGAGTTAAAATAAATCCAATGATCAACCTGTCTTTCTTTTTCAAGTTTATCGCCGTGTTTTTCAAGATTTTCTATCACTAAAGCGTTCTGGATACTTTGCATTTCCATTGGTGATGGGTAAAGAACTTCGAAATATGCGTTCCAATCTTTTTCTTCAATTACATTATATTCAAAACGATAGTTTGAATATTGAACTCTTATTTTTTCAATAATATTTTCAATTTCATCAGTCCTTTCAGAATAAAAATAACTGAAAATTTGACCATCATATTTTAGCCGTCCCGGATATGTCGCACGATATTTTTTAACAATTAATTCAATATAATAATCTTCAATTTGATTAAGAAGCGGGTTTTCTTCGGCAGAAGATAATCCATCTTCCGCTGGATTATTCATAAACATTTTTACTGTAATTAGGTTAGGTTGCGATTTGATGGGAGCAACATTATTAAATCCAAGATCAACCAAAATGGAACCGATTTTACCTTCGTGGATCGGACTGAAATAAACAGCCCAATCTTCTTCATAATTTTGATTACTCATATTTTTAACTTAGTTCAATCCCAAATAACTCAACAAAATGAGCCGTGAATAATTGTCTTAAAAGCAATCTTTTATATTCCTTCGAGCCTCGCACATCGGAGATCGGTGAGATTTCCGTTTGCAGAATTTCACCGGCTTGCAAAACGGTTTCTTCCGAAATTTCTTTGCCTTCAAAAAAAGCGGAAGTTTTCCGCAAGTAAAGCGGAATCGGCGAGACTCCGCCGGCGGAAACGTGAGCGTGTTCGATTATCTTTTCGGACGCTTTTAATGAAATCGCCGTGTTGACCGAAGCGATGTCTAGATAGGTGCGTTTGCAGACTTTTTCAAAATTAAAATGCGTGAAATTTTTGCGGAAACGGATCTTGGTGATGATCTCATCGTCGGATTTGGCTAAGTTTTTATAGCCCAAATACAAATCTTTTAGCGAAATGGTTCGTGATGACGCATCGGCTGACGCTGACGCTTCTGACAGTTCGATCTCCGCATCCAATGCCAGAAACCAGACGGTCATATCGCCGATCGGCGAAGCGTTGACAAAATTTCCGGCGAGCGTCGCCATATTGCGGATCGGCGTTGAGGAAACGAGTTTGAGATGTTTATAGAGATTCGGGAAAGCCTTTTGAAAAACGTCCGATTCGAGCAGATCCGTAACCACGACGGACGCTCCGACCTCGACAAATTCTTCCGTCTCTCTGATAAACCGCAACTCCGAACTGTCAAAAAGACTTTCGCTGTCCGCATAAACCATCTCTTCGTGTTTCTGAACATAAAGATCAGTGCCGCCGGCAGTAAAAAGTGAGCGGTGAGCAGTGAGCGGTGAGCGGTCTGAACTACTTTGAATTTCGGTTAGCCTTTTTTTAATTGACGTAAAATAGTTAGGAATTATTTCATTTTCAATTCCAATCTCAAAAGAGTCTAACTGCTCACTGCTCACTGCTAACTGCTCACTGAGCAAAGCACAAGCCCGCTCGATCGACTTATACCCCGTACAGCGGCAGATGTTTCCGTCAATGGCAGAAATTGCTGTTTCTTCAGTCTTCGGTGTTTCGTCAATACAAAAGTTCGTCAAAGACATCACAAAACCGACCGTGCAGAAACCGCATTGCGTTCCCGACTCATCAACCAGAGCCTTTTGCACCGGCGTGAGTTCGCCGTCTTCCTTGTTGATCCCTTCGACCGTGACGATATGTTTGCCGCTGGCATTGGCGAGCGGCATCAGACAGGAAGTCTGTGTTCGATACTTAACTTTTTCACCCGAAAGCTCGCCGACTAAGATAGTACAGGCTCCGCAATCGCCCTCACGACAGCCGATCTTTGTTCCCTTCAAGTTCTTGCGGTAACGCACAAAATCCAGAACCGTCATCCCCTTCGGCAGATCGGTTTCGATGGTTTGATTGTTCAAGATAAATTTAATCATCAATCAAAATTTCCGTATCAAGATGACTCCCGCGATTATTAAAACGATGCCGAGCAATCTCTGAAAGTTCACTTCTTTGACGGGAACGCCGAAGATTCCGTAATGATCCAAGATCAAGGTTATGACCATCTGTCCGGCGACGATCAGGCTGAACGTGAGAGCGACGCCGAGTTTCGGCACGAGCATAATTGAAACAGCGACGAAAAATGCCCCGAGCAAACCGCCCGTCCAGGAAATTATGGAAGCGTTTTTTATCGAAGCGAGATTATTTAAGGGAATACCGCTGACCAGAATATAAACAAACAGGGCGACCGTGCCGACGACAAACGAAACGAATGCCGCCAGGATCGGACTTTCAATGGTTCCCGCCAGTTTATTGTTGATCGAAGCCTGCGTCGGCATCATCATCCCGGCGATGATCGCCAAGATGATGAAAAAATATGTGCCGGAAATGGTCATTTTTTTTAAGTTTCAGAGTTGCAGGAAGTTGCAGAGTTTTAGAGTTAGTAAATTTAATCTATGTCTTAAATACTTAAAATTGTAGCAATTTAATTAAAATCCGCAGTTTTTTAAAACTCCGCAACTACCCGTAACTTCCCGCAACCCCCAGAACTCCCTTTAATACTCTATCTTATCCGCTTTATTTTCCCAGTTCGTAAAAACCTCCAAAGCATCTTCACGCATAAAATTAACGGTTTCGATCCGGCGGTCTTCTACTTCTCTGCCGATCTCTTCGTAAATAAAATCATCGTCAAACCCGATCTTGGCCGCATCTTCGCGGGTGCAGGCGTAGAACATCTTTTTCGGTCTCGCCCAGTAGATCGCTCCCAGACACATCGGACACGGTTCGCACGATGTGTATAAAATGCAATCTTCGAGCTGAAATGAATCGAGATTTTGGCAGGCCATCCGGATCGCCGTAACTTCGGCGTGAGCGGTCGGATCGTTGGTGGAAGTCACCTGATTCCAACCTTCGCCGATGATCTCACCGTCTTTGACGACGACCGCTCCGAACGGGCCGCCCGCGTTTTCCTCGATGCCCTTTTGTGCCAGCCGAATCGCCGCCCGCATAAATTCTTTGTCTTTTTCCGTCATTTATTTTTTATTTAGTAGATTCTTAAAAGAAACATCGAGATCGTTCTTATAAAACTATTTCTCTGCATCCTTCTCTTTATTACTCGGCAAGTTTCGGTTTCCGCTGAAGGTTTCGTGAATTCTGCTCCGTAAACGACGTTTGCCGAATTGATTATAGCTGTATTTTTCGACAATTTCCCTCGGGGCGATCTCGGTGGCGATCTCCCAGGTGATGTCCATCTCGGCGTTGGTTGTCGCCGTCGCCATCCGTGATTCCTGCATCATCATAATGCTTCCCCAAAAAACGAACAAAATGCCGACAAGACCGACCGGAATCGGAATCCACGCATAATGATTAAGAAGTCCGACGAGTCCGATGGTCAAACTCGTCAGAACGAACATCACCAAAGAGCAGTAAAACACAAACAGAGATTTCTGCAGAATTCGCGAACGCGTCGTCACCTTATCCAAGAGTTCAAAAACCACCTCGATGCGGCGGGTGTAAAGCGGAATCTCCGATTTATCTTCGGTCGTTATCAATTCATTCAAACGTTTTTCCAGTTCCCGTGAACGGTCAATCACCCGACCGAGCCGCGTCGAAGTCGTCAAAACCAGCGTGCCGCTCGCCGAAATGAGCAAAGCCGGTGTGATCATCGCCGTTAAAAAAGCGATCGTCGAAGAAAGTTCTCCGCTGTTCGTATTCAAACCATTTTGAAATATAATGAAAAGCATAAAAACAGATATTGGATGTCAGATGTTGGTTTTTCTAACGCCCGATAATTAAAATGTATTGAAAAACTTTTTTTTGTTCGTGTCAGTAGCCCGACCGTGAGGAAGGGCTTTAAGTTTGAAATGAAAGCCCTTCCTCACGGTCGGGCTACTGACACATCAATCAAACTTGTCAATGCATCTAAAATCATTAAAAACTATGACCGAAATCAAAGGAACTATAAAAGTTTTAGAACACGAAAGCAACATCCTGAAGGACAATCCGCTCGGCGATCCGTCCAAACGGGAACTATACGTCTATCTGCCGCCCGGATATGAAACGGAAGCCGACAAAAGATTTCCCGTCGTTTTTTGCCTGACGGGTTTTACGGGACGCGGGAAGATGTATCTCAACGATGCGGCCTTCTCGCCGAATATGGCCGAACGGCTCGACCGGCTCAACTCTGAAGAACGCATCAAACCGTTCATCGCCGTCATGCCCGATTGTTTTACCAAATACGGCGGCTCGCAATATATCAATTCGTCCGCTACTGGAAATTACGAGGATTATCTTATTAAAGAGATTGTTCCTTTTATCGACGAAAATTTCCGCACAATAAATGATAGGAACTCCCGTGCCGTTACGGGAAAATCTTCCGGCGGTTACGGAGCGATGATTATGGCGATGCGGCATGCCGATACTTTCGCTCTGGCGACGACGATCGCCGGCGATTGTTATTTTGAACTCTGCTACAAACCCGATTTTCGCAAAGCCTTAAAAGGGATTAACGGCGATCCTTTGGGTTTGCTCGAAAAGTTTTACGATGAAGAATCAAAACAGGGAAAGTTCGCGTTCGATGGTTTGAACACGATCGGAATGAGTGCCTGCTATTCGCCGAATGCGGAAAGCGATTGGGGTTTTGATATTCCGTTCGATCTCGAAACGGGCGAGATCCGCGAAGATGTCTGGCAGAGATGGCTCTCGCACGATCCCGTCTATCTGGTCGAAAACGCGGTCGAAAACTTAAAATCGCTGAATCTGTTTTTTATAGATGCCGGAACAAGCGATGAATTCGCCCTCGATCTCGGTGCCAGAATCCTGGTTGACCGTCTAAAAAAACACGAGATTCCGCACATCCACGAAGAATTCGACGGCGGACATTTTAATATCAATTACCGCTATAATCGGTCTTTTGAATTGATCTCAGAACATATAACATTCAACATTTAACATTTATCAATTTTCAACTTTCAATATCTATCGGCTTTTACAGCAATGCGATAAATGATAAATGTTGAATGGTCAATGATTGATAACCCTTTCGACCTCGGCATTCATCTTGCCCGTGAGCATATAAAACATCATTTTGTAATCGGAGATAAAAGACCAGAGCGGATATTGAAAAGTCGCGGGTTTATTTTTTTCGACAAAGAAATGCGAAAACCAGGCGAAGGCGTAGCCGACCACGAAACAGAGCGGAATATAGAGATATGTCCCGTTTTTCAAAAACCAGACAAGCAAAACGAGTCCGAGCGACGTGCCGATAAAATGCAGGTATCTCGTCAGAGGCTTGCTGTGTTCAAGCACATAAAAATCCCAAAATTCCGCGTAAGTTTGTATTTTTTCAGCCATATCTAATCCCTTGCATAACCGACAATGGTTAAAATCATTGCTCCAATTCCCACAAAAACCCAGACATTTTTCTTTTTCAGCATTTTGACCTTTTTGACGTCCGCCAAAGCTATCGTCCTCGAATTATTTGTTTTATCTTCGATAACGGTAAAAGAATCTACATCAACCGCGGTCAAATTTCCTTTGATCGTATTGCCGTTCGTTAATTTGATCTTAACCTTATTATTATCACCCTGCAGAATTTTTACCAAGTTTCTTCTGAGTTTTTCGGCATCCCGGTTTTGCTGTGCCAATACGTTAAAAGCCAAACCGGAATTCAGCAAAGCGGCAAAAACCAGCGTCAGTAAAGTTTTTTTCATCATCTTTTTCCTCCTAAAATCGGCATTTTATTATTTCAGGAAGAAAAAAAGTCTGCGGTTGTGAGACTTAGAGGCTTTATCACAACCCGATTCATTTACAGATCTTTGGTAAAAAGTCCGGCAAATTTATTTTCCGAAGCCGGTTCGACTTTTGCCAAACCCATATTTTCGCGAACGTGTTCGACCGAACTCATTCCGACGAGAGCGGTTGTCACACCCGGCGTTGAACGGACGAATTGCAGACTCGTCTGGGCATCGGTCGTCAATTTGCCGAGCGTTTCGCGGATGTAGAGCGGAACCTGCTGAGCGAGTTTTCCCTGCAGGATCGAAGCACTGACCATCACCGCAACGCCCAGGTCATTGGCGGCTTGAAGTGTTGAAACCGCTCTCCCGTTTGCCGATTGGTTCGGCACGAGATAGGCTTCCGGCATCGCCAGATTATGCGGCAGTTGAATGAACTTAAAACCGTGTTCGTCGCCGCCGACCTGCCGTGCGATCTGGACGAATCTTTCGAGCGAATGATAACCGATGTTATCGGGCGTTACGCGGAAACCGTTCCAAGTCGCTACGCCGTAAAAGTTTATTTTGCCGTCCGTCCGGTTTTGTTCGAGCCGCTCGAACGCTTTGGCTATTCTCGCTTCAAAGGTCGGTTTGTCAACGGCCTGCAATTGCGATTCGGGGTTATGGATGTAAAACAGATCCAGACCGTCTAAGCCCATATTTTCGAGCGATTGATCGATCTGCGACTCGAGATAATCCGGCGTCATACAATGGCTTCCGCCGACCAGATCGTCAAATTCCGCGATGCCTTTTTTGACAAAATTTTCCTCGAAATACTCCCGAACATCCGACGGCGGTTCGCTGTCAAACGGCAAATATCCGCCTTTCGTAGCAATAAAAAGATTCTCGCGTTTGGCACTTCCTTCCAACTCCTGCAACGCTTCGCCGATGCTTCTTTCGCTTCTCTGAAAACGGTAATTCGCCGCCGTGTCGATCACATTTCCGCCCGATTTTACGTATGCAACAACGGCATTTTTATATTTCTCGTCCGTCGCTTCGTCCCAATTTCCGAGATATGTCCCGATGCCGATTGATGAAAGCCAAAGTCCCTGACTTTCACGAAAATGACCTTCGGCAAAGTCCGAAAAGCGTTTTTTGAAATTTTCCGTTCCGCTTGATGTAGCAAAATTTGAGTCCATAGTTTTAATTTTTATCCACAGATAGACATAGATAAACAAGGATAAGAAGAAAGATTTTCAGATTTAATCTCAAAAATCTGTGTCTATCTGTGTTCATCTGTGGTTAATTTTTCTTCTATTATCTCGACAATTCTCCTTAATCCTTCCGCGTCCGTCTCGCTGAAATCATCGAGTTTGTCGCTGTCCACATCCAAAACGCCGAAAACCTCTCCGTTTTTGTTGAAGATCGGCAAAACGATCTCGGATTTTGAATCGGAACTGCACGCGATATGTCCGGGAAATTCTTCGACATTTCCGACAATGACCGTTTGGCCTGTTGTATAAGCGTGTCCGCAAACGCCTTTGTCAAAATCAATCCGCGTGCAGGCCAAAGTGCCCTGAAACGGTCCGAGAACGAGTTGATCTTCTTTTTTCAAATAAAATCCAACCCAGAAAAATCCGAAGGCCTCGCGTAAAACCGCCGTGATATTGGCCAGATTGGCGACGAGATCGGTTTCGCCTTCGACCAGAGATTTTATCTGCGGAGCGATCTCCGCGTAAATCGTTTTTCTGTCCTGCGTTTTTGAAAACGCGATACTTTCTGCCATACAGAGAAGTTTAGCAAGGTTTATTTTGGTTATGCAAAACCGCTTTTATCCTCGCGTCCAAAATTTATGAACGCCGCAAGCGGAAAATTAATTTAATAAGGAGAAGTAAAATTTATGTTCACACTTGAACAACCTTCGATGGCTTTAAATTCAACCGAAATTTCCTGGTCGAAAATTCTGATGTGGAACACTTGGGAAGTCGACCGCAATCAAACCCGCGAACATATTGTCGAATGGGTCGCCACGGTCGCCAGCGGAGCAACGGGCGGAATGCTTAAAAATGTCGTCATCAATTGCCACGGATTGCCCGGCTGGGTCGGCATCGGCCAGGGTTTTAATAAAAATCATCTCGGTCTTTTCCGGCAATGGCGTGGAAAGGTCTTTAAGATTTGGTTTGTTGCCTGCCGTGTCGCCGAAACGCCGACCGCCGCCGGTCAAGCCACTCTGGACACATCCTATCCGGGTTTCGGAACCAGCGACGGTCACGTTTTTTGTTCGACACTGGCTCAAAATGCGAATTGCTACGTCTATGCTTCCACCGAAGTCCAACGCAATCGCGGCGGTTACTCCGTCGGACAAATGCCGACCTTCGAAGGTTTATGCTATTCCTACGGTCCGAGCGGAGCAATAACCTGGTCGCACCGCTATTCCTCGGATTGGGCTGATAATCGGGAATAACAAACTCAGCTTTGGCAAATTTAGAGATTGTTTGAAAATCAACCGTTGAAGACGATGGAATATCTGTAGCTCATAACGCAAGTTGTGGGAATTATTGACAAAACCGGTTTAAGCGACATATAAACAAAAATATACCGCCGTTTTCTTGAATGATTTATAATACTCACTCCCGCAGTTGGCACTCCGGGCTCCAAATATAACGTCGGTTTCACCGACTAAAATCTAGATAATCAAAGCTTTGCGTAAGATGAGCTACAAAGTGAAAGAGTAGAAAAGAAAAAGTCACCTAAAATATTCAAACTTTTCCGCTTTTAGGCATTTTCACCTTCTCTCTTTTCACATTTCCGCATTCAAAATGTTAAGTTATTTTTGATGCTCGAAAAAGAATTGGAAACCGCCATCAGACTCGCCCGCGACGCCGGCGATGCAATCATTCAAATTTACGAAGAAGGTTTTGAGGTCGAAGAAAAATTTTTAACCGCAAGCTATTCCGAACCCGTCACGATCGCCGATAAAACTTCGAGCCGGATCATCGTCGAAAGTTTGGCAAAAGCTTTTCCCGACGACGCGATTCTTTCCGAAGAAGAACCCGACGACATCGAAAGACGCTTAAAAAAATCGCGGGTCTGGATCATTGATCCTTTGGACGGAACAAAAGGTTTTGTCGAAAAAGCGGGCGATTTCGCCGTGCAGATCGGTTTGACCGAAAACGGTTCGCCGATTCTCGGGGTGGTTTTTCAACCATTGATGAATCTGATGTACTTTGCCGCGAAAGGCGAAGGCTCATTTTTGCAGAAAAATGATGAAAAGCCGGTAAAGCTAAAGGCTTCGGAAATCATTGATTTCAAAAAAATGACGATCGCCGTCAGCCGTTCGCACCGCAGTCCGCGGATGTCGAAAATAATCGAACATTACGGTTTTAAGGACGAATTCCGGCACGGCTCGGTCGGCTTAAAAGTCGGTTTTCTCGCTCAAGGTGTCGCCGATCTCTACATCCATCTTTCGCCGCACACAAAATTCTGGGACACCGCCGCCCCGCAGATCATTTTGGAAGAAGCGGGCGGAAAACTGACCGATATTTTCGGGGACAAGATACGCTACGACATCCCTGACGTGAAAAACCACAACGGAGTATTTTCAAGCAACGGAGTTTCCCACGAAAAAGCCGTCTCGCATCTCCGACCGCTCTTGACCGAATTCGGAAGGCTTCGTGTAAAATCAGTCCAAAGAATCTAATTGCTTTTGATCGTAATGTTTAACTCTTGTCCGTTGCGTTTAACGGTCAGGGTTTTACCTTGAACGGACCGGTTTTGTCGTGATGCTTCCTTGAGATTTTGACCGTTAATGGCCGTAACAACATCATTGACCTCGACGCCGGAAGTTTCACCGATACTCATTTTTCTGACCGAAGTTACCCGCAAATTGCCGTTTTCGTCGGCGGTTTCAATTCCCACCTCCGATAAAATTTCTTCGGCTGAAAAAGTTTTCGCTTCCTGCAAATCTCCCGGTTTTTCGATCTTCTTAGCGGGATTTAAACCCTCCGGTGTTATGACTTTCGGCTGTTCAACCGCAATGTCTCTGTCATTCAATTCATCTTTTTCAGGCTCTTTTACCAAAGGTTTTTCGGTTTTTTTATCAACCGCCTTTTCCGCCAGTTGATCGCTGGATTTTTCGGGCTGAGCTGGGTTTTCAGAAACATTTGCCGGCGGCTTCCCGGTGTTTTCATTTCCGATTCCGTTATCTGCGACAACATCGTCTTCAGGAACCTGCGTATTGGCAAATGATCTATTTATCGGAGATGTATTTTCGCGATTCGTTTGATTATCTGCGATCTGTGAAGGCGAGGTTTGATCGCTAAAAAGATTTGAATTAAAAACGACAAAACCGAAGATCAAAACCGCCGCCGCCAACGGCAGAGCGTAGCGTAGCGTCTGCCAGACGGGTGAAAGCGGTTTGTTCAATTGGGCGTTGGCAAGTTTGGCCCTGAATCCGAATTCAAAGTTTGCGGGGGCGTTGATCTTCGGCAGACTTCCGATCATTTGCGACAAATTCAGTTCTTCCGCCTGAAAAGTCCGGCAAGATTCGCACGCTTCCAGATGAGTTTTCGCCCTTTGGCTTAAATCCAAACCGGCTTCAAATTGATTTTTAAATTCCCGACAATTCATATTTTCTTCGAGGTTGTTAAGTT
>JBGTRS010000034.1:0-16179 GCA_041940665.1 Pyrinomonadaceae bacterium
GGTTTTTACCAAACTCAGATGAAACTGCTGTTCGGCGGGAATGATAAACGAAGCGACGATCAGTCCGCCAACAAAAACAGGGATGACGGTCGTTTTCGGGATTTTGGTTGTGCGGATCAAAAACAGATATAAAAGCGGTGCGGTCAAAGTAAGATCGTAAGTTATACCGACGGCGATTTCAGGATAGGCCGCAATCAAAGGCGTAAATGCAAAACTCGCGGCGGCGATAAACACGAACGCCGGAAGCCCGAAAACGAGCAGATACGAATTTCGATTTAATGTTGCGGCGTTCATTTATACATCAAGAATGTTTATCAAAACTAAAAATGAGGTGTTCAAATTATCAATTATTATCTATCAAATATCAATTAACTCGTGGGTTACCGGATAAAATATACACGAGAAATAATTGATAATTGATAGTTGATATTTATTGATTTTCCCAAGTTTTCAGCTTTTATTCTTCTGCTCTAGTTAAGAGTCTTTTTCATCTCATCCAACAAATCCTTTGGTTTCCACTCGTTGCCCGCAAACACTTTTGCTACCTTTCCTTCGGGCGAAACGACGATCGTTCGCAGGGAATGATTGAATTGGGTTTTGTCTTGTTCATCCACTTCGTAGCGGAGTCCGAAAAAGTCGGCGATCTCGCGTATCTTTTTATCTTCGCCGACGGCGATCTGCCAGACCTTGAAATCCGTCGCTTTGGAATCTTTTCCCAAATAACCGAGTCCGTAACTTTTGAGTTTTTCGGGCGTGTCGCGTTTCGGGTCGAAGGAAATGCTCAAAAGCCGTATCTTGTCTTTTAGTTCATCATTGGCCGCGACTTCGTTGGCCAGATCGGAAAAATTCTTTGACATCAAGATGCAGAATTCGGGCAGAGGGCATTCCGAATAAATAAACGTGATGGCCAGAGCCTTGCCGCGAAAATCCTTCGGCGAAACGGGTTTGCCGTCCTGATTGGTCAAGGTAAAATCGGGAATTTCCTTGCCGATCGTAGCAACATCTTCACGGATCGGCGTCGCTTCCTGATCGTTTTGCGGTTCGATGATGCCTTTGACCTCGAGCCAGTATTTGCCGTTTAAGTTATCAACCACGAGATCGCCCGTAACGGTCGAGCCTTTGCCGATATTGTCCCACGCCCATTCGGGTTTGCGGATCTCGAAATCCATCGTCATCGCTTCCATATAACCCGGAATTTCCTCGTGTTCGATCGAAGCGATCTTCGTTTCTTTGTTGAACGATAAAACCTTGCCTTTTAGTTCATAACGCTTTAATTTATCGGGCGAAACTTCCTCCGTTTGCGGAGAGTTTGAACAGGCCGTAAAAAGTAAAAACGAAAATAAGATTAAAAATAAATAACGCATATACAAGTTATTTTAAGAGATTTCACCGGGAACGCAAACGGCTCGTTTGCCCGTCAAAGAGCGAAGCGAATTTGATGGCTTTTGCTTAACGGCTCGAAATGGCAAGTTATCACTTTAGATCTGCAAATAAAGTGAAACAGTCAAACACAGGAACTTTATCGTTTGCCTTACTTCGCTCGTCAAACGGGCAAACGAGCCGCCCAGCGTTCCCGGTGTAAAACAGTCTTTTATTCAACGCAAGCAAGGACGCTCGCCGCTCCGAATTATTTAAATTTTCATCATAAAGCATCTGATAAATCCGGTAATTTGCCATCACTTTATGGACATAATCCTTCGTCTGCACAAAAACGACTTCCGGAACATATCGGTCCGCGTCGTCCGTATTGGCACGTTTTTTCCAACGCATCATCCGGTCTTCGCCGGCATTGTAGCTGGCGGCGACGGCTTCGGGTTGATTCGGAAAATCTTTGAAAATCTTCGCAATGTAATGGGAGCCGAACCGGATGGCGGTCGGCGGATTGTAGAGATCGTCCTGCCGGAAATCTTCGATCTGCATCTCCTGAGCCATCAGTTCGGCGGTCGTCGAAATAAACTGCATCAAACCTCTTGCCGCCGCAATTGATTTGACATCCGCCTGAAAACGCGATTCCTGCCGCATTATCGAAAGCATAAAACGCGGATCAACCCGTTTTTCTTTGCCGAATTTTACAAGCGAATCTTGATATGGTTTCGGATAAAGCAGTTCCAATTGTTCACGCGGAATCAGTTCGAGCTGATAATCATTCGGAGTTTTCCGCCAGAGTGCTTCCGTGTAGCCGACGGCACGATTTGCCATATCGCCGCGTTTATAGAAAACCGCTAAAGTGTAAGCCGTATCGGGCGGGAAATCGGAAAGCGAACCCGTATTTTTATCTAAATTCTCACGCAAAGCGGTTTCCAGTTCCGGCGTAGCTTCATCAAAAAGTCCCAAAAATAAAAGTTCATCGGCGATGGCTTTATGTGTTCTGGTTTTGTTAGATTCCGCTAGGACACTCCGGCGTCCGAATTCGACAAGATTTCCGCCCGGGATTTTTTGATAATCTTTTAGAAGTTGATACGTTCTCGAAATTCTTGCTTGGATTTCTTTTTTCTTTTCCGCATCAATTGTTAAGCGAAAAGCCTTATGAGCCGCAGTTTTGATTTGTTCAGCATTTGTGTCGGTCAGCGTTTCGTTGGCTTGAGCCGAGTATTTTGCATGTTTTTGTAAAATTATATTTTCGGAAACTCCTTTAATTCTCTCGGTCGCCCGCCAGCCGTAAAAATTTTTCAGACCGTCATCAATCGAAAGATAAATTTCAATCGCTTCATCAAACCGCCCGAGTTTTTCGAGAACAAAACCGCGTAAAAATTCGACTTCTTCCTTGTTTGTTCCGCCCGCGATGTTGCCGCCGAATTTTTTCAGATTAGCCAGAGCATTGAGATCGTTCAATGCGTTCCGCCAATTTTCCTGCGAGAGATGAATTTTCGCTTGGGCAAAAAGGGCGAGTCCGTCGCCCGTTTCGCCCGCGAATTTTTCTCGCATTTTTGCCGTCCATTCGAGAGCGGCCCGCGGATTGTTTTCATCGCGGTAGGCGTCAACGACATTCAATAACGCCCGTTCCAGATTGTCCGCGTCCGGATTTTCGTCCAGGTATTTCAGATAACGCGAAACGGCTTCGTTCGTTTTATTCAGATTCGCGTAAGCCCCGGCGGCTGAATAAAGTGCCGATGTGGCCAGATCATCGTCGGGAAATTCCTTTTGCAGACGCTCGAACCATTCGACTGCTTTTTCATCATTGCGTTCCTGTCCGAAACCGCGTCCGATGTTATACATCGAGATCACAACTTTGTTATTTTCCTTATGATTATTGACGATCGCTTCGTAATGCAGTCTTGCAAAAGGAAAATTGCGGTTGAATTGATAAATTTCCGCCCGTTTAAAATGTTCTTCCGCATTCAAGTTACTAACCGATTTGCCGAAATTTTCTTCGCCCGATTCCAAAAGGTCTAAGCCTTTCGCTCCGGCGAGTGCAAAATCATCGGGCTGATTTGCTTTCGGCGGATTGTTGACCAATTCATTGAAAATCTCGCGTGCCTTGTCGGTTTGTTTGGTTTGCAGATAAGCGTTTCCTAGCAAAACGAGGTCTTCACGAGAAATTTTGTCGAACAGAATTTCTTTTACTTCTTCTAAAACCGTTTCATCATTCGTGCGACCGACAACTGACGTTTGACGACTGACAAACTTTATCGCTTCCGCAAAATTGCCGCTTTCCATCAAACTTCGCGGAAAACGTTTGATGACGGCAGTTTTGAGCAAAGATTTATCGGCGGTCAGAGACAACTCCTGCAGATAGAGCCGTTCCATCAGAAGATTGCCCGAACTCCGCATAATCTGCGAAAGGTGCCAGAGAGCGTATTCCTTGAGGATCGAATCGCGTTTGACGACCAATTGATAATTTGCCGAAGCGTCGGCAAAATCACCCGTTTTTTCCGAAAGCCGGGCAAGGAGATAATCGTAATTATTCGCCGCGAAGATTTTCGGGTTTGATCTCTGGAGTGATTTTAGTTCGCTGATCGCATCAGGATAATTTTTTTGTTCGACCGAACGGCGGATTTTGTCGTAAGTATTGTCTGATTCCTGCGAAAATACGGGAAAAGAAAGCAGTATAAAAAACAGTAGAAAAATAAATGATCCGGCTTGTGGCATAAAGTTTCTAAAACATTATAATCAATTAAAAAATTTAACGAAATTATGATAGCAGAAACAATGAAAGAGGGTGCGGAAATTTTAAGCGGCAAAAGATTTGCCCAGGCGATCAAGGCTGAAGTTGCGGAAGAAGTTAAAAATTTGACGGAAGAACACGGTATTAAACCTTGTTTAGTCGTCGTTCGTGTCGGCGAAGATTCGGCTTCGGAAGTCTATGTCAACAGCAAGGTCAAAACGGCGGAAGAACTCGGAATAATTTCCGAACATAAACATTTTGAGGAAGATATATCGCAGGAAGAACTGCTCGCGGTCGTCAAGGATTTGAATGAACGCGAAGACGTTGACGGAATCCTTGTGCAACTGCCTCTGCCGAAAACGATTGACGATAAAGTAATTCTCGAAGCGATTGACCCGGAAAAAGACGTTGACGGTTTTCATCCCGTCAATGTCGGACGTTTATCGCAGGGGCAAGAGGCTCTGACGCCCTGCACGCCGGCCGGAATCATTGATATGTTAAAACGTGCCAACATCGATATTTCAGGTAAAAATGCGGTCGTTGTCGGACGCAGTAACATCGTCGGCAAACCGATGGCGATGCTTCTTTTGCAGGAACACGCAACCGTGACGATCTGTCATTCACGGACAAAAGATCTGGCCGGAGTTTGCTCGACGGCTGATATTCTGGTGGCGGCCGTCGGCGTGACGGGAATTATTACTGATAAATACATCAAAAAAGGTGCGGTCGTTATTGATGTCGGGATGAACCGTCTGGAAGATTTGGAAGAAGCCAAAGGATTTTTCGGCGAAGATCAACTTGAAAAAAGACTTTCGACCATCGAAAAACGGGGCTCGACGCTCGTCGGCGATGTCAATCAAAAAGCCGCTATGGAAAAAGCCGCGTATTTTACGCCCGTTCCCGGCGGCGTCGGACTTTTAACCGTCGCCATGCTGATGAAAAATACGGTCAAAGCGGCTCGAAGAAGAAGGGGGAAATAAGTGATAAGTGATAAGTGATAGGTGATAAGTTGTTTTGCCTATCACTTATCACCTATCACTTATCACTTAAACATATGAATTTTGAAGATTACCAAAAAGAAGCAAGTTCGACGGCGCTTTATCCGAACCGTTTGAACAATCTGGAATATCCGACTTTGGGACTCGCGGGCGAAGCGGGCGAAGTCGCCAATATCGTCAAAAAAATCCAACGCGATCACGGCGGCGAAATAAACGATGAGATCCGGGCGAAATTAAAGGACGAACTCGGCGATGTGCTGTGGTATATTTCGGCCTGTGCCGATGAATTGGATTTAACCTTGCAGGAAATCGCCGAATACAACGTCGGGAAGTTGGCGAAAAGGCATAAGGCTTAATGCTCAAAGTCGGTTTAACAGGTTCGATCGCGGTCGGGAAAACTTTTGTTTGCGAGGTTTTCGAGGAACTCGGCTGTTTTGTGCTGGATGCCGACCGGACGGCGAGGGAAGTCGTCGAGCCCGGAACGGACGGTTTGCGGCTGATCGTTGAAAATTTCGGCGAAGAAATTTTAACCGAAACGGGCGAACTCGACCGCGTAAAACTTGGGAACATTGTATTTAACGATGAAGCCAAGCGACAACTTTTAAACTCGATCGTGCATCCATTAGTTATAGAAAAACAGAACGATTGGTTATATACTAAAGAAAAAGAAAATCCGGATGGGATCGCTATCGTTGATGCGGCTCTCATGATCGAGTCGGGCGGCTACAAACGCTTCGAAAAGCTGATTGTCGTTTGGTGCGATTCTGTTATACAATTGGAACGGTTGATGTTACGCAATAATTTGAGCGAACGGGAAGCATTAAAACGCATCAATTCACAGATGCCTCAGGAAGAAAAAAAAAGTTACGCGGATTTTTTGATAGATACATCCGAAGGGTTCGAGGCAACCAGAAAAAGGACGGTAGAAGTCTTTCGGCAGTTGGCAGTAGCAATAGACAGTGGCAGTAGCAGTAGTCAGTAGCAGTTGGTTTGTTCAAATTGAAATCGGATAAAAATTTTATGGCAAAAGGTTTCAAAAAAAATAAAATCAAAAAATATTTAACGGAAAAAAATCCGTCTGCCAGCCGCCAACTGCTCCTGCTCCTGATCCTGCCGCTTTTCCTAACCGCTTGCAGTGAACTTGAAAAACCGAAACCTGAAACCTTCTACGCGGAGACATATCCGCCGGCGAAACAGGAATTCCGCTGGAGCAACGGAAAAATGCCGAAATCTTTTGATCCGGCAAAGGCTTCCGCCCCGCCCGAAACCGACATCGTCCGGGCAATTTACGACGGTTTGACCGAGATCGAACCGAAAGCTCTCAAGGCAATTCCGGCGATCGCTCATAAATGGTCGAGTTCCGAAGATTATAAAACCTGGACGTTCGAACTTCGCCAGGATGCTAAATGGTCGAACGGCGAAAAAGTGACGGCCAAGGATTTTGTCCGTTCATGGAAAAGGCTTGCCGAAATGGGCGAAGAGGTTTCGCACCATGAGTTATTGAAAAACATCGTCGGGATGAAATCCGTCAAAGAAAGCGAGCAGATCTTTAAGGATTCCGATACGGAGGTTTTTCGCTGCAGGACACGACACCGCAGGACCTCGAAAGAAAAAATAAAGAGATCATCGAGAATCTGGCGGTTGATAAAGCGGAAAAGAAATCCGAGCCGGCAATTAACGAAAACCAAAAAGATTCGACCTTAAAAACGGATGAAAAGCCGAAAGAGGCGGTTAAAAAGAAAGTCAAAGATTCCGAATTCGGTGTCAAAGCCGTCGGGAGCTATACCTTGCAGATTTCTCTCATCAAACCTGATAAGGAATTTCCCGAATTAGTGGCCAATCCGATCTTTCGTCCCGTCTTTGCCAACGGCGAGGAGTTCACAGGGAAAAGCCTGAATGCCGATATTGTGACGAACGGAGCTTTTAGAATTTTTTCGGTCGGTCAGGACGGCGTCACGCTCGACCGGGCGGAAAATTATTATAACCGCGACAGAATAAAACTCGAACGAGTCCGGTTCGTTCCGACCGAAGATGCCGACAGTGCTCTGGAAGCCTATCGAAGCGGCAAAGTTGATGCCGTCACGAATGCCCAATTCGAACCGCTGGCATTAAAAATTCTTCTTCCCTTTACGGATTTCAAGAAGATCACTCATAGTGCCTTGAATTTTTATGAGTTTAACCGCAAGAATGAACCGTTCAACGACCGCCGTGTGCGGGAAGCACTGGCCATCGCTATCGAGCGTGAGCGTCTGACGGTTGATGAAATGGAAGGCTCGACCAAGCCCGCATTTAATTTTTTGCCGTTTGAAGATAAGCAAAACCGGGAAAAATTAAACGAAAACACCGAAAAGGCAAAAAAACTTATGGAAACGGCAGGATTTCCTGACGGTCAGGACTTTCCGAAGATCAGACTGGTCATCAACCGCAATAATATCCAGAAACGTATTGCCAATGCGGTCGCCAAAATGTGGAAAGAGAATCTGGGTGTCGAAACCGAAATTATCGAAAAAGAGTTTGACGAGCTGGAAAACACCAAAAAAGATGGCCAATATGATGTCATCAGACGCGGCATAGTTCTGCCGACAACGGATGAAACGGCGAATATGATGGCGATTTTCTCACCGAAAAAAACGCCGAAAGTTGCGGAAGATAAAACGGCCGGTGCCGGAGCGAAAGCCGGCGAAAAAGAATCCGTCAAACCGGCGAACGCAAATTCCAACACGGCCGTCGCGGAAAAACCGAGAACCGATCTGATGCTCAACACAAACATCTCGAATAATGATCTATCGTTTGAAGACGAACTGCGGATAGACATCGGCAGTGACGAAGAATTTATTTTGACTGAAGAAGAAGCCCTTTTGGAAGTTCCGGCCATCCCCTTGTATTTTCCGACAAGTTATTCTTTGGTCAAGCCCTATGTTCAGGGTTTTGAGATGAACACGTTGGACGCACCGCTTCTAAAGGATGTGCGGATAAATAATAATTGGCAACCGAAAAAGACCAACGGCGAATCTTAGGGATTAGCTCATAACTTTGAAATTCAAGGGTTTATTAAAAAAATCGGATTTATTTTAAAATTTCGGATATTACCGATTTGTTAAAAGTTTATCTTGATTGAAATCCTTATTACGTGATAAGTTATCGGCAGTTATTAAACGACGGAAGTTTTATTTTTCTCTCCTGAGTCTATCAAACTAGACTTATAATTTTTTTACAGTTTTATCGAAAAGGAGCGTGTATTATGCGTAAGTTTTTTAGTCAAACCCGTTTGGGAATTGCTCTAATAGTTGTGTCTTCGTTTTTAGTCAGTTGTTCGACGCAGGCAAGCAGTAAATATTGGGGGCAAGTAAATCCGCCACAGGATAATGTGATGCGATATATCACGGGTTCTGAACCGGAGTCGCTCGATCCACAATTCGTAACCGGACAACCGGAAGCAAGAATTCTTATCGGTATGTTCGATCGGCTGGTTGAATATCATCCGAAGACGATGCAGCCGATTCCTTCGATGGCGACACATTGGGAAGTTGCTGATGATCTGGTGAATTATACATTTCACTTACGCAAAGGTGCTGAATTTTCAAATGGCGATCCGATAAAAGCCGAAGATTTTCTATATTCTTTCCGTCGTGCCTTATCTCCCGAACTTGCTTCGCGTTACGCTTTTATAGGCTATGAAATTAAATATGCGGAAGATTATAATTCCGGCAAATTCTTTGTCAAAAAAGATGGAAAATTTTTATTAGCAAAAGATTTTGAAGAAAAAAAGGACGAAAAGAAAAAACAACCGATTTCAGAGGAAAAACCCGATGTATTAAAGAAAAAGACGGTTGAAGAATCTGATCCCGGAGATGATGTTGAAAAACCTGCTGAAGCAAACGAGGTCAAGGTTGATACCGACCAAGAAAAATCCGAAAGTGAATTCACCAAATTTATCAATTCTCCGGCACGTTTGACGATTGCCAAACCCGATCCCGAAAATGAAGATTCGATGAAAGCCCACGAAGCTTTATTAAAGGAAAAGCCGGGATTGAAAGAAGCACTTGAAGGTGCCGAATATGTACCGATCAAAGCGGAAGACATCGGCGTTGAAGTCTTGGATGACCATACGCTCCGCATTACCTTGAAACAACCCGCACCATATTTTGTCGGGATGTTGACGCACCAATTCTTCAGCGTTCTGCACAGGCCGACGATTGAAAAAGAAGGATGGAAAGACCCGGAAAATGCTCCCGAAATGGTTGTCAGCGGTGCTTTTAAGGTTGATTATTGGCAGCCTTACAACGAATTAAGGATCGTTAAAAATCCGAAGTATTGGGATGCCGAGAGAGTTAAATTGGACGCCATCGTTTTTTATCCGATGGATGAACAAACGACCATGATGAACATTTACAAATCGGGAAGGGTAGATGCACTATACAATCACACGGTGCCGGCCGCCTGGAATGATTACATCAAGACTTTCAAAGACGAATACTTACTTCATCCGGAAGTTGCCATCGAATACTACACATTCAGCGTTGAGAAAAAACCTGTTGACGATGTAAAAGTTCGTAAAGCATTTGGTTTGGCGATAAATCGTGATGCCTTGGAAGCATATCGCAAGACGATTAAAAAATCCGTAACATTCACACCCGAAGGAATTTTCCCCGAGTATGAAGAAGCTCGTAAGCGTGTATTTACCAGACTTAGAAAAGAGAACAATATTTCCGATGAAGAATGGGAAAAACGCTTCTTTAATCCGAAAAAAGCTTGCGAATTGATGAAGGAAGCCGGTTACACGGTAAATATGAGCGGTGAAAAATGTAAGGTGACAGATTTTCCCGCAGATGATATTCAATTAAGTTACAATACGGCGGAAAGCAATAAACAGGTTGCCGAATTTGTCCAGCAGCAGTGGAAGCAAAACTTGGGAATTACCGTTCAGCTTAAAAATATGGAATGGAAAACCTATCTGAAATATCGTTCGGCGGTTGAATACACCGGTATGGCGAGAGCCGGCTGGGTTGGCGATTATATGGATCCATACACATTCTTGAGCCAATTCTACTCACCGAAAAACGATAGTTCGACAGGTTGGTGGGATCAGAAGTATGACGATATGCTGGATGCGGCAAATAACACAAAAGACCCGACCAAGCGTTTTGAAAAAATGGCGGAAGCTGAATTTTATATGTTGCAGAATCAACCCGTCATTCCGCTTTCAACCAACGGAACAAGTTGGATGAAGAAGCCCTATGTTAAAGGAATGTATCCGAATCCCGGAACGATGCATCCCTGGAAATTTGTTTATTTCGAGCAAGACCGCAACAAATGGGATTCTAATGTGGATGAAATTATGGCAAGTAGTGATTCTGCAGTTGATAAACATCTTGCTGATCTGATGAAAACCCAACAGCAATTTCAAGAAAAAAATAGTCCTGAGACAGAAAAAGAATCCGATTCAAAAAAAGCAGAAGAAGAGTAAAAAATAAATGCTAAAATTTATCTTAAAACGATTGATAATTATTATCCCGATGGCTTTGCTGGTTGTCACTGTTACGTGGGGACTGATACGCATTGCACCGGGAAATTTTTATTCAAGTGAAAAAAACCTGCCACCCGCAATTGAGGCTAACATCAAGAAAAAATACGGTCTTGACCAACCTTGGTACGTGCAATACGGGAAAATGATGTATAACATCCTGAAACTCGATTTCGGAGATTCGCTCAAATATGAAGGGCAATCGGTAAATGAAATTATTAAGCGGCATTTTCCGTATTCGGCGACGATCGGTATTCTGGCGTATCTTCTCGCCTTGATCCTCGGTTTATTTGCAGGGATTGTTGCGGCACTTAAACAAAATTCATTTTTCGATTATTTTACGATGGCTTTGGCGATGCTCGGGCTATCCGTGCCGAATTTTGTTGTCGGTCCTTTGCTTGTGCTCTTTTTAGCATTGGGACTTTACATTCTGCCACCCGCACGTTGGGGCGGTCCGGCGTATCTGATTATGCCTGTCATCACGTTGTCTTTGATTTATGCTGCATATATAGCCAGACTGACACGTGCGGGAATGCTGGAAGTTCTTCGTTCTGATTACATCCGGACGGCTCGTGCAAAAGGGTTGAGCGAAACGACCGTTTTGCTTAAACACGCTTTACGCGGCGGTATCATTCCGGTTGTATCATTTACAGGTCCCGCACTTGCCGGACTGCTTGCCGGAACGGTAGTCGTTGAGAAAATTTTCGCAATTCCGGGGTTAGGCAATATATTTATCCAATCAGTGTTTAATCGTGATGAACCTTTGATTTTAGGGATAGTTGCATTTCTTTCGATTCTGATTATGGTTGCCAATTTATTGGTTGATATTGCTTACGGTTTTCTTGATCCACGTATTCGGTACGAATAATTTTATATGCGGGTTATTGGAAATAGTAGAAATTATGTTGAAATGAAAACTCTTGAACGCGGCAAAATAGTTCATTTCAAACATACTAGAGAAATTAAAATTAAATGTTTCGGAAATAAATCCTGAATCAAATGTAAGTTAAGAAATAGCTTAAGATTATGGCTGAAAATAAACAAGTAGTTAAAGGAACATCGCTTTGGAAAGATGCGTGGAAGCGTCTTTTGAAGAATAAACTTGCCGTCTTCGGATTAATTGTCATTGCTTTTATGGTCGTGGCAGTAATTATCGGACCGTATTTACTTAACACATTCGCCGGAATCACACCTGATGGAATGCCTGCATCAGGAGAAGGTTATAAATCTTCACCGCCTTCAAGTAGTAATTGGATGGGAACCGATGAAGCGGGACGCGATATTTTTGCAAGAGTTTTGCAGGGCGGACGAATTTCGTTGATGGTTGGAATAATTTCAACCTTCGTATCCTTGATCGTCGGTGTTTCTTACGGAGCGATTGCCGGATATCTGGGCGGACGGATTGACAACGTGATGATGCGGATCGTGGACATACTTTATGCAATCCCGTATATTCTGATCGTTATCGTCCTGATGGCGGCTTTCGGCGGCGAAAATACACCGGATTGGATCGCGGCTATTTCTAACATTTTCGGCGGCGGAGCAGGATTAAATCAGATCTTCTTACTGTTTTTTGCCTTGGGACTCGTCTCCTGGCTGACGATGGCGCGCGTCGTCCGCGGACAAGTTTTATCCTTGAAGAATCAGGAATTCGTCCTGGCGGCACAGGCGACGGGCGTTTCGACGCCGAGCATCATCTTTAAGCATCTCGTCCCGAACGCTCTGGGTCCGGTGATCGTTTATGCAACTTTGACTATCCCCTCGGTAATGCTGACGGAAGCATTTCTTTCATTCTTGGGAATCGGTGTTCAGGCACCTTACGCCTCCTGGGGAAGTTTGTGTGCGGATGGAATCAAAAATATCGCGATCTATCCGTGGCAATTGATCTTTCCGGGCGTAACGATGGCTCTGACGCTCTTTTCCTTAAACTTCTTGGGTGATGGGCTGAGAGATGCACTTGACCCGCAAACCAGAAAATTCTAAAGGAAAAATGAGGAGAAAAATTTTAGCTTTGATAATTTTGCTTCTGGCAGGATTGTCATTGACGACGGAAGTAGAAGCACAAAAAGGATATAAAACAGCCAAAGCCGGAGTCGGCGTTGACGGCATCAGAGTCGGAAAATCAACCCGTTCCGATGTCATCAGAAAATACGGCAGAGATTTTACAACCGAAAAACACGGTTCGTATTCCTTTCAGATGAAATACAAAAACGGGATGTCTTTTTATTTCTGCCAAAATGATGAACAGCAGGAGATATTCGTGATCGAACTTCGTGCCCCGGCGAAAGTTAAGACAAATAAAGGAATAATCCTTAGCAAAAGCACGGTCGGTCAGGTCAAAAGAAAATACGGCGAACCGCTTAATGATGGCTTACAATTTAAAGGTATCGAGTTTTACCACAATAAGAGAAAGGTTATAACGGTTATTGATATTGTTGAAAACAGCGGGATGCGTAAATGTAAATGAAAAGCGAAATTTACATTGGAAAGCTGAAAATTAAAAATGCGGATTAAAAAGCGAAACATTTCAACGGCATTGGCTTTAGGTTTATTTTCTATATTTTTACTTTTTATAGGAAATACTTCGATTGCCCAAAATCTTGACGGTTACATTGTTGAAGGGGAAAGATTTGACGGTATTACTATCGGTAAATCAACTGCCGATAGCGTAACTGCTATTTATGGCGGTGAATACAAATTAATAGATCATAAAGGCTATTCCTACGAAATGATCTATAAAAATTTAGGTCTCAGCTTTTATTATTGTCAGGCAGACCCGAATAAAGAAATTTTTGTAGTTGAGATTGAGCCGCCCTCAAAAGTAATAACCAGTAAAGGGATTATTTTAGGCAAAAGCACTTTTGATGAGGTGTTTCGTCTTTATGGAGAAACCACCGAATCTTCGATGGGATTTGAATACAAGGGAATTGTTTTTCATTTCGAAGAAGATGTAACTGAAGAAGATCAAGAAGATGCCAGAAATGTCCAGAAAAATCCGGATAAGAAGGTTTCGGATAAAAAGCCGGAAAATATCGGTTTTATGATTGATGGTTCAAGAGGGGTGGAAAGTAATTTTGTGGTTAATGAGTTAACTGAAAATCATTCGAATCAAATAAATATTAGAAGTGACCGGACTTTAATTTTAGCGGATGACTCGGAACAAAAAGATATTGAAAAAACAAAATTGAGATCGAAAGTTGTAAAACGTATTGAATTGATTGAAAACCCGGAATTAAGACAATGTGATTCAAAATTTCCAAAACGGTAATAAAAATAAATGAGCGAAACAAACGGAACAATTTTATCGGTAAATGATCTGAGAACATATTTTCAGACGGAAGACGGTGTCGTCAAAGCGGTTGACGGCATTTCGTTTGAACTCAAACGGGGCGAAACGCTCGGCATCGTCGGCGAGTCGGGAAGCGGAAAATCGGTGACGAATCTTTCCGTGATGCGTCTGATTCCCGAACCGCCCGGCAAGATCGTCAACGGCGATATAATTTTTGACGGCACAGATGTCCGCAAACTTTCGATCAATGAAGTCCGCAAATTACGCGGAAAGCGGATGGCGATGATCTTTCAAGACCCGATGACGTCTTTAAATCCTTTTTTAAAGATTTCCACGCAATTGATGGAAGTTACGCAATTGCATTTGGGTCATACGAAGGAACAGGCTTATCGGCACGCGATTGATATGCTTCGCACGGTCGGCATTCCCGCCCCGGAAAAACGGGTTGACAATTATCCGCACGAATTTTCCGGCGGGATGCGTCAGCGGGTGATGATCGCCATGGCCTTGAGTTGCGAGCCGGAATTGCTGATCGCCGATGAACCGACGACGGCTCTCGACGTGACGATCCAGGCCCAGATTCTCGAACTCATCAAGGATCTCAAAAAGGATCTCGGCACGAGCGTCATCCTCATTACGCACGATCTCGGCGTCGTTGCCGGAATGACCGATAAGATTATCGTTATGTATGCCGGTAAGGTTTTTGAATCCGCTCCGACTTCGGAACTCTTTAAAGCTCCGGCCAATCCATATACGAAAGGCCTGTTAAAATCCGTTCCCGATCCGGCTCACGAAGAAGGCGAACCGCTTTATCAGATTCCGGGTCTGCCGCCCGATGTCGCCCGTCTTCCGCCGGGCTGTCCTTTTGCCGAACGGTGCGAACGAGCCGAAGACATCTGCACGCAGGAATTTCCGCCGTTCGTGCAGATCAATGAAAATCACCATTCGCTCTGTCATTTTGCTAAGGAAGTTTATGCGGAATCTTTAGAAGGTGAAATTTAGATTTATTTTATCAAAATCTCATTTGTTTATTGTAAGTGTAAAAAATATCAGGAGAAAAAGTTTAATGAGAATCTGTCCGAAATGCGGTCGAGAATACAAGGATGAAGAAACAAGTTTCTGTTTGGATGACGGTGCGGTTTTGACCGCCGATACCGGGCAAACAATAGAGTTGTCGGCGGAGGATGAAGCGGAAACAAAGGTAAATTTTCGCGACGAAATAGAAACGGAAACGAATCTTCAGCGGGATACGGTCGAAGACAGAGGAACACTCATCTCACTGCAGGATCTCAGGGTTTATTATGATCTCGGCGGCGGCGGATTGCTCGATAAAATAACGGGCGGCAAAACGGAACGCCGCATCGTCAAAGCGGTTGACGGCGTAACTTTCGACATCAAAGAGGGCGAAACCCTGGGACTCGTCGGCGAATCCGGTTGCGGAAAATCAACGCTCGGCAAAGCCCTCCTTCGTTTAACACCGATCACGGGCGGCCAGGCGATCTATAAAGGCAAAGACATCGCCCATCTGAGCGACGCGGAAATGCGGGAGCAACGCAAAAACCTGCAGATGATCTTTCAAGACCCGTATGCTTCCCTTAATCCGCGGATGACGGTCGGAAACATCATCGGCGAACCGATCCGTACGTTCGGTCTGGCACAGGGTCGGTCAGTCCAGTCGATCGTTCAGGAACTGATGGAAACGGTCGGTTTGAGCCGCCGCTTTATCAAACGCTATCCACACGAATTTTCCGGCGGACAACGCCAACGCATCGGAATCGCGAGGGCTCTGGCGGTCAATCCCGAATTTATCGTCGCCGATGAACCGATCTCGGCTCTCGACGTTTCGATTCAGGCTCAGATCATGAACCTGATGGACGATCTGCAAAAAGAGAAAAACTTAACATATCTGTTTATTTCTCACGATCTGCGTGCCGTTCGCCACGTGGCCGACCGGGTTGCCGTCATGTATCTCGGCGAAATCGTCGAACTTGCCGGCGGGCAGGACATCTATGCCGAACCGCTCCATCCTTATTCAAAGGCTCTGATCTCGGCCGTTCCCGTTCCCGATCCCGAGATCGAAGCAAAACGCGAAAGAATCATCCTGACCGGCGATGTGCCTTCGCCGATCAATCCGCCGTCGGGTTGTCATTTTCATACACGCTGTCCGTATGCGATCGAGGACTGCAAAAGGATCGAACCGGAACTCGTCGAGATCAAACCGAATCATTATGCGGCCTGCATCAGGATCAGCCCGGAAAACCCG
>JBGTRS010000035.1:0-16150 GCA_041940665.1 Pyrinomonadaceae bacterium
TTGCAACGGATGAGTGAAAAAGATTTGGTCACATCGAGAGAAGAAGAAAGGGGTGAGGACGAAAACGGTATTGCCCGCCGACTCTATTCGCCAACCGTCTATGGCGAAAGAGTTTTTAAAGCTCAGGAACTTGCTTTGAAATACCTGAATATGGGAAGTTTTTAAACTTCGGCGTTAGCAAAAAACCGCTTGCTAACGCCAATGTTCGCTGGAGTGAGAAAACCGAATCTTAATTGATCGTTTCGCCGGTCTTTGTCTTAGGTGTATTTAATTCTCCATCGCTGACAGCCCCGAGAAAACCGCCTAAGAAAAGAACTGCCGCAATTGTAACGATCATCGCTAAAGTTAATAAAAACCACATAACTCCTCTGTACGACTTAGCCGTATCCTCTCTTACCAAAACATCTTCGCCGTTAATATGTAAAAATTCCTTTGCCATTGTTTTAAGCCTCCTGTTCTCAAAAAAAAGTTTGATTTAATCAATTTATTGAATGATTTATATGCAATATATGTAACATCTATATCATTTTCTTTTTTAATCTTGTATTATTTTCATACATAATTGCCTTTTTTTATCACGGGGAATATAAATTGCAATATCTATGCCTTGAAATTATTTATTTCTGGGAAAAATACCCGGTCAGTTCAAAATTATTGGAACTTGACTTTTACATTTTTTAGAATTAGAATAATTCTAAATCGGAGGAAAAATTTAAGATTATGCATAATACGAAAATAGATATAAATAAGGAAACAAGAGAGCAGATGGTCGGACTTCTGAATGCGAGACTGGCCGATTCGATTGATTTGAAATCCCAGGCGAAACAGGCACATTGGAATGTCAAAGGAATGAATTTCATTGCGTTGCACGAATTGTTCGATCAGGTTGCCACCGAGGTTGAGGTATTTACCGATACGATCGCCGAGCGGGCGACGATCCTCGGCGGAACGGCGGAAGGAACGGTTCGCGTTTCGGCGGAAAAATCAACCTTGAGTCAATATCCGATGGAGATCACGGACGGACGCGATCATGTTGACGCACTTTCGACGGCATTGGCCGATTTCGGTAAAAAGGTGCGGGCTGACATAGACGAAGCTGACGAAGCTGGAGATATGGACACGGCCGATCTTTTTACGGAAGTTTCACGCGGTATCGATAAACTGCTCTGGTTTGTCGAAGCCCATATCCAAAATTAAAAACGGAAAAAGAGGGAAAACTTTAACAAAGTTTTCCCTCTTTGCTTTTAAAGCTAAAAAACTACTTCTAGTTCCTGGCAAGTTTTGTTTTATCCGGCTCAATCTTCAGGCGAAATCTTTTCAATTTATTTTTGTAAAACTCATATTCCGCTTCATAATCGGCTTTGGATTCAACTAAATCTATATCTGAAACTTTATAAATAAGCGTTTCCCGCTTTTCGGATTCTTTTTCGATCTTTTCGTCCGGTTCACCGTTTATTTTGATGAGATGTTTCGGTTTGAATTCATTGATCGAACCGGCGTTCTTTATACCGGCGATAAAATATGCGGCAGATTGCTTAAAGCCGATAAAAATTCCGTTTTCTGTTTCAAAAAATTTTATGTCTTCGGTATGAAAATGTCGTTCGCGGTAACTTCTGCCGACCTTAAAAACTTCGATCTCGGTAACGAAATACTTATCTTCCATCGAAGGAGCAAAAAGCCGCATCACCTGATTTGCCCATTTGTTGTAAAATGAATAACTGACCCGGCCGTCTTCCTCGATCCGCGGTGCATAGCCGTTTTTTAAGAATTTCTCCGCCGATTCGCGGTTTCCGAGTTCGATTCCAACGACACTTAATTCGGGTTTATTGCCGGTTTCTTCCTGTGCCCGAACGCCGAATACGAAAACGAATTGAAAAATTACAAACGCCGCAAAAATGCTCGTCAGACGATAAAACCTTTTATTTTGCATAACTTTATTTTCTTATTGCTATTTTCGGTTTGTTAATTCGAGGGAAGAAACAGATCGCTCTGCATAAAGTTCGGGGCACGGCGTCTTGACAGACACCTTCATAAAACACAGTTTAACAAACTTTATAACTGTATTTCAAATTTCTTTATCGGATAACGTCGGGCTTTTTCAATTGAACGATAAACGATTGAACCGCCGAAACCTCTTCGCTTTCGGGCATATCGCGTAAAAATCTCTCATAAACGGCGATGGCTTTTTTCTTATCGCCGATGTCTTCGTAGATTTTACCTAGAAATAGATAGACGACCGGCTCGGTGGCGGAAAGCTGTTCGATGGCTTTTTCAAAAGATTTCGCCGCTTCCGCATAGTAGAACTTTTCTTCTTCAGCGGCATTATCCGCCGCCGCACTTTCGGCTTCTTCCTTAAAAAGCAAACCTAAACCCGTGTAAGCTTCGGGCTGAAAACCCTTACCTTCGCGAATGGCTCGATCATAAGAATCAATCGCCTTGTTGTATTCGCCCGCATCCTTGTAAATTCTGCCTTCGACCGCCGACGCTTCCGCATAATCGGGACGCAGTTTCCGGGCGTTGGCGATCGCTTCCAAAGCTTCATCAAAATTACCGAGATCCGCTAAAACACGGGCTAAAGCAACTTGTGCTTCCGCATATCCGGGACGCAAAGAGATCGCTTTTTTATATAGTTCCGCCGCTTTCGCTTTTTCCTCCAAAGCCAGACTCTCGGCTTCCTGAAAAGCCAGTTCGGCTTCATCATTGGTTTTAACAAGCGGAATTTTCACTTCGCCCTTTTGTGCGACAAGCAGATTTTTCTCAACTTCCTTAAAGCCGTAGGCCCGAATCCGCAGTTTCCGAAGTCCGGGCAGAACGGGTTTAACAAAAAGCTTTCCGCTTTCATCAGTTTCGCCGCGTCTCACACCGTCGATCCAAACGGTTGCTTTCGGTTCGGAAACGACCGTGATCGTGCGTGCCGCCGCCGCCGCCGCACCAACGCGTCTTTGTCCGTGTGAGTTTTCGGCCAAAAATAAAAAACTGAAAATAAATATCAAAACAAGAATTTTATAACGCATCTTTCTGAAACTCCCCTTTTCGTCAAGCTAGGATTAAAATCCGTCCGAATTTGTTGCTTATTATAGTTTTCGACGGATTTGCAGAAAAATTGTCTGAATTTTGCGTTTTTCATATAATTTCACTTGACCTTTTCATATTACAATCTATAATCTGTTTCTTGCGGCAGGGTAGCTCAGGTGGTTAGAGCGTAGGATTCATAACCCTAAGGTCGCGGGTTCGATCCCCGCCCCCGCCATATTTTAGTTTTTCTTTAGAGGAGATTTTTTCTCCTCTTTTCTTTGATTATAATGTTTCTTGCGATGACAATTAGCACACAAAACTTCACATTTTGCTAACTCGTTTTTTAATCTCTTCCAGCTCATATAATCCTTTATTCTGCCAATCGCAAACTCCTTGTCTTCTGAGTTTATATGATGAAAATCTAAGCAGGCCGGGTGATTTTCCCCGCAATTCTCGCACTCTAAGGTTGATTTATAATCTTTTAACCAATTCTTTATTTTCTTTTCTCGGTTTCTGACGTAAGCAATATGTTTTTTCTTATTCTTTCTATACCACTTACGCATGTATTCCCTTTGATATTTTCGTCTTTTTTCCGGATCTTTAATCGGCATATGTGGAAATGTTTTCATTATCAGGTATTTATTATTTGACCTATTTCTTTTAAAACCGTCCCAAAGAGAATTTGTTGATTAAAACTCTTTCCCTACTTTTTGCCTTTCGCCTTCGGAACATCCTGCATCTTAAAGCTGATCGTAAATTCGCCGCTGTTGTTTTCGGGTGAATTATCGTTGATCAAAAATTCGATCTTGCCGGTTTCATCCGGATAATTTTCCCAATACTGACTTGCCGTAACGGGCTGAATGTTCGAATGCCGGCCGTCCGGATAATGCGTTCGCATCAGCAAAGCTCCGGTCGGATATTCCTTGAGGCGGCGGCGGTCTTCGTGACCTTTGACGCCTTTGGCCGAAACATTGTTTTTTATTCCGTCGAGATCGATCCGGCCGCGGACTTTGACGATAAATCTTTCACGCGGCACGGTTTGAATTTCCGAAAGCTGCCAGCCCGAAACATTTTTTACGTTGTAGTTTGCACTTTTTGTCGGAGTCGTCGGCGTCGGAAAAGTGATGACATCTTCATCCGTTTCGGTTTTTTTATCTTCATCCGGCGTAACTTCGGTCTCAGGCGTTTCTTCCGCTTGCGGAGTTTCATCGTTTGAAATATCCGGAGAATCCTCAACTTCCGCGTCGGGAGTCGGACTCGGAAAATCCTTGTCTTTTTCACTCACGGGCGTTTTAGAGGCAAGCGGTTGCGACGAATTTTGTTTTTGCAGTGAATACAAAACGATTCCCGCCGCCGCCAAAGAGATCAGAGCGACGACGGCTACCAGACCGCCGCCGATAGCGAGAAAAAGTTTTGTGTTCGAGCCGGAGGAATCTGCCGGCTGATCTTGAAATGTAGAGTAGGTTTGCTGCTGTTGATTCTGGAAACCATAACGGCTATTGACAACCGTTTCCTTTTCATAATTTTCCGTAACCCGTTCCGAAGGTTTTTCCGTGTTTGAAAAATCAACCGTATCGAGCGGAACGACCATCTGCGGCTCGTTTGTTAATTCATTGCCGCATTCCAGACAAAAATTCATAACATCCGTATTTTCAAACCCGCAATTCCGACATTTTTTCATATCTTTTTGAAAACTCCTTTACGCCCTTTAGACATTAATTTTCCGCCAAATTTGCTGTTTTTGCAAAGTTTTTAATGAATACCGAAGTCGAAACTTTTGCATAGCTTTTCTTTGCTTCACAAAATTTTTAGATTAAGATTATGTTAAATAAATTCATATCTAAAATAAAAAACTCTTGAAACCGCCATATTTTCTAGCCTTAGACATCGGAACATCGAGCGTTCGCTCAGGGCTTTATGACTCTGAAGCGAATGTTTTCGAAGAAACGATGATAAAGAATGAACGCACTCTGACCGCGACGGACGACGGCGGTTTTGAGATCGACGTTGCGGAAGCCTTTTCGCAAACCGTTCAAGCGATCGAAGACGTTCTCAATAAAATTCCCGCCGATGTCGAAAACATAGATTTTTCCGCCGCTTCCTGCTTTTGGCACAGCCTTCTCGGAATTGATGCGGAAGGAAATCCGACGACGAAACTTTTCGCCTGGGCGGAAACCCGTCCGGCCAAATACGTGCAAGATTTGAGAGATAAACTGGACGAAAAAGCGATCCATAACCGCACGGGTTGCCGTTTTCACTCAATGTATTGGACGGCAAAATTGCTTTGGCTCAAAGAGGAACGCTCCGAAGAATTTGATAAAACAGATAAATGGATTTCATTTTGCGACTATGTTGCCTTGAAGTTATTTGCAGCTGAAGTGAGTGCGGGACGCACTCACTTCAGCCATCGGGACGATGGCGTTACGGTTTGGACGAGCGTTTCGATGGCTTCCGCGACCGGAATTTTCGACATCAGAAAATGTGTCTGGGATGAAGAACTGATCGGATTTCTGCAGATCAAAAAAGAAAATCTGCCCGAAATTGCCGAAAAAGACGAAGAAACTTTTTCCCTTAATGAAGAATTTGCAAACCGCTGGGAAAAATTAAAAGATACAAAATTTTTTCTCGCAATCGGTGACGGTGCCGGAAATAATATCGGTGCAAATTGCGTTCGACGCGAAAAGGCCGCCTTGATGATCGGCACATCGGGTGCGATGCGGGTCGCTTTTGAAGGCGAAGTTCCCGACAAAATTCCCTTCGGGCTCTGGTGTTACCGGATCGACCGAAAAAGAATTATCATCGGCGGAGCATTATCAAACGGCGGCGGTCTGTACGGCTGGCTCAAGAAAAATTTTCGGCTCAAAAAAAACGACGATAAAACGGAAGCCAAGATCGAAGAACGCTATCCGGACGGCCACGGCATCACATTTCTCCCATTTCTCGCCGGCGAGCGCAGCACGGGTTATCACGATTTCGCGACGGGAGCGATCATCGGTCTGCGGCAATCGCACGATAAAATTGATATCGTTCAAGCCGCCCTCGAAGCCGTCGCCTTTCGCTTTGCGGAAATTTTCGATCAATTAAATGATGTTTTAGAGATCAAGGAAATAATCGCTTCCGGCGGAGCTTTGCGGGAGTCGCCGATTTGGACGCAGATCATTTGCGACTCGCTCGCTCAAAATATGAATCTGCCCGATACCCGCGAAGCCTCTTCCCGCGGCGTCGTTTTGCTCGCTTCGGAATATGTCGGTGAAATTGAAAACATCGCAAAAATCGAAACTTCCGAAGGAACAAAATTTATTTTTAACAAAAAAAATCACAAAATTTATTTGTCGGCTAGAAAAAGACACGAAAAGTTTTATAGAATGTTGGTGAATTCCAACCAAGATCAAACATAAAAAATATAAATATGACGACTGCACCTATGACGCAACAATCAATCGAACAATTATCAATCAACACGATCCGAACTTTATCGCTCGATGCCGTTCAGGAAGCGAATTCGGGACATCCCGGTTTGCCTTTGGGCTGTGCTCCGATGGCGTATGTCTTGTGGACCAAGTTTCTGAGGCACAATCCCTCGAACCCGAAATGGTTCAACCGCGACCGTTTTATCTTATCGGCGGGCCACGGCTCGATGCTGATCTATTCACTTCTTCATTTGACGGGTTACGATCTTTCGCTCGATGAGATAAAAAATTTCCGCCAATGGCATTCGAAAACGCCGGGACATCCTGAAAACCATCTGACCGAGGGCGTCGAAGTGACGACTGGCCCATTAGGGCAAGGTTTTGCCAACGGCGTCGGAATGGCGATCGCCGCCAAGCATTTTGCCGCCGTGTTTAATAAAGATGATTTTAAGGTAATTGATAATTTTATCTACGCGATCTGTTCGGACGGCGATCTGATGGAAGGCGTGTCATACGAAGCCGCGTCGCTGGCGGGACACTTAAAACTAGGAAATCTTATCTATTTATACGACGATAACGAAATTACGATCGACGGCGGAACTTCGCTGGCATTTAGCGAGGACAGAACAAAGCGTTTTGAAGCGGCGGGCTGGCACGTTTCGATGGTTGAAGACGGCAACGATCTTGAAGCGATCCAAAAAGCCATCCGCGAAGCCCAGAGTGTTACCGACAAACCTTCGCTCATCCGCGTCAGAACGATCATCGGTTTCGGTATGCCGAACGAAGGCACGAACGATGCCCACTCGGACGCGATCAGCGAAGAAGGTGCCAAGCAGACAAAACGAAACTTGGGTTGGGACGAAGACAAAAAATTCTATGTGCCGGATGAAGTTTACGAGCATTTCCGCGAATTCGGCGAAAAAGGTGCGAAAGCCGAGAATCAATGGAACGATCTGGTCGAAGCCTACACGGAAAAATTTGCGGATGAGGCGGAATCCTTCAAACTGATTATGAACAACGAACTTCCCGACAATTGGGAAGATTCTCTGCCGTCATTTGAAAATGTCGAGGCAAAAGCAACCCGCGAATACAGCGGAATGGTCATCAATGCGATCGCCGACAAAATTCCGAATATGATCGGCGGTTCGGCTGATCTGACGGGTTCAAACAAAACCGAGATCAAATCTTCAAAGCCGTTTCAATCCGATTCCTACGAAGGCAGAAATCTATATTTCGGAGTCCGCGAACACGCGATGGGTTCAACGATGAACGGAATGGCACTTTTCGGCGGAACGATTCCCTTCGGCGGAACATTTTTAACTTTCAGCGATTATATGCGTCCGGCCATACGTCTTGCCGCCCTTTCGGAAATACAGACGATATATGTTTTCACACACGATTCGATCGGTCTCGGCGAAGACGGTCCGACGCATCAATCGGTCGAACACGTGACGGCTCTCAGGGCAATTCCGCATTTATTTGTCATTCGCCCATGCGATGCCCACGAAACCCGCGAAGCGTGGCGAATCGCCTTAAAACGCTCGCACGAACCGACCGCTCTCGCACTTTCGCGTCAGAAAGTGATGGTCATTGACCGCGAAAAATTTGCCGATGCCAGCGGAACACAAAAAGGCGGCTACATTTTGGCGGAAGCATCGAACAATGAACCGAAATTGATCATAATCGCTACCGGTTCGGAAGTCGGTCTGGCAATGGAAACCCGCGAAAAACTCGAATCGGAAGGAACTCCGACCAGAGTCGTTTCAATGCCCTGCCGCGAACTTTTCTACGAGCAATCCGCTTCATACCAGGCGGAAGTTTTGCCCGAAAACGTAACGGCCAGACTCGTCATCGAAGCCGGAGTCCGTCTCGGCTGGGAAGCGATCATCGGCAAAAATGGCGACGCGATCACCGTTGACAAATTCGGAGCATCTGCACCGGCTGAAAAAGTTTTCGATGAATACGGATTTAATCTCGAAAATGCCGTTACAAAAGCAAAAAGCTTAGTATGAGATTTGAACTCATTGAAGGATCAAAAGACGTTAAAGAAACTTGTTATTTTGAATTTCTAAAACACTCCGATAAGAAAAAGCCTTGTTGGAATGAAAAAGCCTATTATCTAATGTGAGTTCGGTATAAGCCGTCGAAGACGGCAACATATTTGTAGCCCATAACGCAAGTTGTGGGCATTGTTTATAGATATTGTCCAAGCGGTTGAATAACCGCGACATACCCTTTATGTCGCCATTTTCAATGGCTTTTTAAATTCTTGAACTGTTCCCACGATTTGCATCGTGGGCTACAAATATATCGTCGGTTTCACCGACTGAATTGTGATTTCTTATCTCGAACTGACGTAAAATAGTGAAATATGCACATTTAATCTTCGGAATAATTATCTTTATCGTGTTTCTCGTAACAGGCCGTCTGATGCGGTTTGATTTTCCCGATAAAGAGATCATTCCGCAGGATTTCCGGCTGTTAATGCGTTCAAGGCATATCTATATTTTGTTTTCCGCACTTTTGCATATTTTGCTCGGGCTTTATTTTCAGTTCGCTAACCGACTCTGGCAAAAGATTTTGCAGATGACCGGCTCTGTCTTACTATCGGTAAGCACAGGTTTTTTGATCTGGGCGTTTTTTGCCGAAACTTATTATACAAAACATTTTTCGGACATCAGCCGTTACGGAATTTATCTGAGTTTGGCGGGTGTGGTTTTTCATCTGTTCGGCAAAATAAGTTTGAAAAAAGAAATTTAAAACACTTTTCGCACCGATAATTTTTGCTGGTAAGATACAATTTATGCAAATTCGCGTTCTTGTTATCGAAAATCAGACCTTGACCCGTATCGGTTTAAAGACGGTTTTGGAAACTGCCGGAAATTTCAAGATCATCGCTGAAAGCGAAACGGCGGCGGAAGGTTTCAGACTTTTCAAAAAATTAAAACCCGATGTCACGATCCTGAGTCTGCGTCTGCCGGAATCCTGTGCGGTTGATGAATTGGACAGATATTTTGCCGAGGACAAAAATGCGAAGATCATCGTTCTGACCGAACATTCGGGCGATGCGGAAATTCGTAAATCTTTGAAAAAAGGAGCTTCGGGTTTTATCTGCAAGGATGTTTCGCCGGAAGAATTAGTCAAAGCCGTTCGCGTCGTCAACGCCGGCAACAAATATATCCCGACCTTGATCGCGGAAGTTTTGAGCGAACATCTAGGGCAAGAAGATTTGACCAAAACGGAACAGAGAGTTTTGCAGATGATCGTCGGCGGAATGAGCAACAAGGAAATCGCCTTCGCCCTTGACGTTTCCGAAAACACGACCAAAACCCACGTCAAAAATATCTTCGATAAATTAGGAGTTTCCGACCGGACTTCCGCGACGACAACCGCGATCAAACGCGGACTCGTCAGAATTGACGTTTAGATCGTAACGCCAGCGTCCCGCTGGCGTTACGAATTTAAAATCACCCGAAAGTATGAGAAAAATCTCACATTGTTTGGTGATTACAAATCGAATTTCATTTTATAGAATATATATGTAAGTTGAGATTATTCATAAAAAGAACAAGGAGGTTTTTAATAAAAAATGATTAAGATCAGACGTTCCAACGAAAGAGGCCACGCCGATTACGGTTGGCTCGATACGAATTATACATTTTCATTCAGCACTTATTATGACCCGAGATATATGGGTTTCCGCGATCTGCGTGTGATCAATGAAGATTTTATCGCCCCCGATCAAGGTTTTCCGACCCACGGACACCGCGATATGGAGATAATTTCCTATGTCGTGGCGGGTGAACTTTCGCACCGGGATTCGATGGGCAACGGCACGACGATCTATCCGAATGAAGTGCAACGTATGACCGCCGGAACGGGCGTTCAGCACAGCGAATACAGTTCGCCGACGGATAAAACGCATCTTTTGCAGATCTGGATTTTGCCCGAAAAACAAAATCTCGAACCGTCTTATGAGCAAACCCTTTTTACTCCCGAAGAGAAAAAAGGAAAGCTGAAACTCGTCGCTTCACGCGGCGGAACGGACGGTTCGGTGCATATCAATCAGGACGTTTCGCTCTATGCTTCGATCCTCGATAAAGGCGAAACAGTTTCTCATAAATTAGCCGAAAACCGTCACGCCTGGATTCAGATAATCAAGGGCAAAATTGATCTGAACGGCGAAGAATTAAATGCCGGAGACGGAGCGGCAATCAGCGAAGAAGATATTCTAAATATCAAATCTTTGGCGGATAATACGGAATTTCTTTTATTCGACTTGAATTAAATTGCCTGAAAACTTTTCTAAAGACTATGAAATCGGCAAAACCTTTGCGGTTTCATAGTCTTTTTTATCTGAAAAGCCGTTTGTGATACATTCAATCAAATTAAAGTCAAGTTTGGAGAATAAAAAATGGAAATAGCCAGGTCCTACGATACGATGCCATATCCGAGTAAGTTTTTTGTCAAAACTCATCCCGATCATCTGGCGACCTTAGCCGAAATATTCGGAATGGAAGCGAAAAACCCCGAAAACTGCCGCGTTCTCGAACTCGGTTGCGGCAACGGAAGTAACCTGATCTCCCACGCTTACAGTCTGAAAGACTCTCACTTTGTCGGTATAGATATTTCTTCAAAACATATCAAACAGGCAAAGAAATGGGCTGAGGAATTAGACATCGAAAACGTCGAATTCTATGAACTCGACCTGATGAAAATGGACACGGAAACCTTCGGCAAGTTCGATTATATCGTCGCCCATGGCCTGATCTCCTGGATTCCCGATTTTGTCCGCGAGCGTGTTTTTGACATTTACGAAGAAATGCTCGCCCCGAACGGAATCGGCTATTTGAGCTATAACGCCCTGCCGGGATCGCACATCAGAAATATGGTGCGGGAGATTATGCGTTTTCACACACGCGGAATCGAAGAACCTTTGGAAAAACTTCAGGAATCCATCAAATTTCTGTCGCTCGTGACCGAACATACGAATGAGAGAAAGATCTTCCAATCCATCCTCGATTTTGAATTGAACAGACATTTTCAACGCGACCCGAGCGACATCTATCACGATGATCTGTCGGAATGTTACCGGCCTTTTTATTTTCACGAATTTGCCCAAAAATTGGATGAACACGATCTGCAATATCTTTCGGAAGCGGAATTTTTTGCGATGTTCGGAAAGAATTATTCGCCGGAAATTCAGGAATTTATCAATCAAAAAGAAGACCTGATCGAACGCGAGCAATATCTTGATCTCTTCTGCGGCAGAAGTTTCCGGCAGACCGTTTTTTGCCGCCAAGAGGTCGAACTAAACCGCAATATTGATGCGAAAATGCTGGATAGATTCTATGTCGGTTCACCGCTCAAACCCGAATCTGAAAACATCGAATTAACATCGCACAAGGCTGAAAAATTCAAAGGTCAGCAAAATCTCGGGATTGAAATCGAACATCCGCCGACGAAAACCGCACTTCATCATCTGAGTGAAATATGGGGAAAATCCATTGCCATGCCGGAACTCTTACAAACTGCAAGACAGAAACTCGAAGACTCTGATTACAAGACGGAAGACTGGGAAAAAGAATTCGGCATCACGCGGGCGATCATGTATCAGATAATTCAAACTACCGATCTGATAAAACTCCGCTCGCGTCAGATCGAAGCCGATCAGGAAGCTGGCGAAACTCCGCAACTCAATAAACTGAACCGGTGGCAACTCGGGATCGGCGATAATGTGACGACACCTTTCGGCTTCAACATTTCGATTGACGATGAGGTTTCCAAAAAACTCTTGGAACTTCTTGACGGCACACGGGGCCGCGATGAACTCTTTCGAGAAACTTCCGCCTATATAAAAACATTCGATGCGGAGGAACAGAAAAAATATCCGCTTGATAATCTAGACGGATGGCTCGACAAAACTTTGGCAGAACTCGGTAAATTCGGAATTTTTGATTGATCTGCGGGCAGAACAGGTGCCCACACTCCGGTTTTTGGTTAAAATAAAAATGTGAATATAAAAACTGCAACTCCGAAAGATGCGGCCGCCGCAATTCTTCTTAATCATGATTCAACAAAAGTGCTCTGGGCAAGACGAAATCCGAAGCTCAGGTTTTTGGGCGGTTTTCACGGTTTTACGGGCGGCAAGGTTGACGAAAGCGATGTGCAAACCGAAGTCCGCAACTGCCGAAACACCGAAATGCGGAAACTCATTGCCTGTGCCGCCCGCGAGATGTTCGAGGAGATCGGTGTTCTGCTGGTCCGCAACGGCGAAAAACTTACAAAAGGTCAGATAGTTTCTCTGCACGACGATCTTATTTCCGGCAGAAATACTTTTGCGGAAATTCTCGATTTTTGGGGTTTATGGATTGATGCCGAAGATTTCGTCTATACGGGTTTTTGGACGACACCGGAATTTTCGCCGATCCGTTTTAAGACACATTTTTTTATCGCCGTCTGTCCCGAGAAACAAAAACCTTATCAAGCCATTTCCGAAATGCAGGAAATTGAATTTATCGAACCCGCCAAAGCTTTGAAATTATGGTCGAATTCCAAAGTCTTGATCGCTCCGCCGGTTTTAATTTCTATCCGGGAATTGACTGAAAATAGGGAAATGCATAAAACGGCGGAAAAACTCTTGCAGATATCAAAAGCATCGGACGGAGATGTAAATTATATCGAACTCAATTCCCGCATAATCTGTCTGCCGCTACGAACCAAGACGCTTCCGCCGGCGACTCATACGAATTGTTTTATTGTCGGTAAAAAGGAATTTGTCGTTATTGACGCGGCAACACCTTTTGCGGAAGAACAAGCCAAACTTTTTGAACTCATTGATGAATTTATCGAAAAAGGTTTTAAATGCCGGGAAATAATCGTTTCGCATCTGCATCCCGATCATTTCGGCGGCGAAACCGCTCTCAAAGAACACTTAAAAGAAAGATACGACGTAGATGTTCCGATTTCGGCTCACGAAATTACGGCGGAAAGTTTGAAAGGAAAGGTCAACTTTGAAAAATTCATTGAGGATAAGGATTCTTACAGCTTGAAAGACATTCTTGAGAAATCTTTTGAGTTTCAAGTCCTGCACACGCCCGGACACGCCCGCGGACATCTCTGCTTTTATGATGAGGAACAGGGCTTTCTACTGTCTTCGGACAATGTCGTCGGTCTCGGAACGGTCGTCATCGCTCCGCCCGAAGGCAATATGACGGATTATCTCGGATCGCTCGAACGGATGAAGAATCTGCCGAATCTTAATTCGCTGTGCGGTTCTCACGGGGCAGCCGTGGCGGATGCGAAAGGCAAGATCGAAGAATATATCGAACACCGGCTGGAAAGAGAAAGACAGATTTTGGAAGCCGTAAAAAACGGAGCGAAAACGTCGGAAGAAATAGCAAAAACCGTCTATCAAAATCTCGCTCCGGAACTTTTTCCGCTGGCCGTTAAATCCGTCGAAGCCCATCTTGAAAAGATCGAAAAAGACCGCCGGCAGGCAAAATCTTTATCGTAAATCAAAGTTCTGAAAAATAGATCTATCATTTATCATTTATTTCGAAGGTGGAATTATTTTATCCGTGTCAGTAGCCCGACCGTCAGGGAGCGGCTTTTAGATTGATACTCCTCAAGCATCTGATTATATTTCTAAGCCCTTCCTGACGGTCGGGCTACTGACACAATGACAGATAGATAATAACTGAAAGATTTTTTGAACTTTTTAGCCTTATTTTGACTTTAAATAAACCCTTTCTTCAGACATTCATAAAAATATCCGATGCATTTCCTTTAAGCCGCCAAATGCGTTTTAATAATACTCTTAAATAGACGAATGCCGAAAAAACGCAGTAAATTCCAGACGAAAATCGAAGAACTCGCCGTCCGTTTTTTTATCGGACTGATCGGTCTTTTTCCCTACACGACCGCACTCGGCATCGGCAAATTTATCGGCCGAACCGTCATCCGGCTTTTTCCGAAATTTGCCAAAACCGCCAACCGCAACCTCGAGATCGCTTTTCCCGGTATTTCCGGTGAAGAAAAACGGCGGATCGTGACGGGCACCTTTGAATCTCTGGGCCGGCATCTCGGTTTTGTGTCGCAGATCAAAAAATTCGAGATCGCGGATATCCATAAATACGTCGAGGTCGTCGGCAAAGAGGAAAATTTCGATCCGGCCGACCGAACCAGCAAAGGAATCTTGTTTTTCACGGGACATTTCGGCAGTTGGGAGGTTTTTAATCTTCTGCCGCCCGCCTTCGGCCATCATATCAATATCCTCGTGCGGCGGATCGATAATGACCTGGTCGAACGATACGTTGATTCACTGCGGACAAAATTCGGTTCGGTCACTTTGGGTAAACGCGAAGCTCCGCGAAAGATGTTCAAAATCTTGGAAAACGGCGAAACTCTGGGGATTTTAGCTGATCTGAACGCCCAGCTTCACGACGGCGTGTTTGTGGATTTTTTCGGCGTCCCGGCGGCGACGACAGCGAGCATCGCCAAACTTGCCCTCAAAACCGACGCGATCATCCTGCCCGCCTTTGCCGTTTGGGAAGAGGAAAGAGAAAAATACGTCGTCTATCTCGAACCTCCGATCACATACGAAAAAACGGATGATGCGGAAAGAGACATATCGGAGATCACGCAGAAGGTTACCGAGGTCATCGAAAAATATGTCCGCCGATATCCCGAACAATGGCTCTGGATTCACAAGCGTTGGCAGACACGGCCTCGCGGCGAGAAGGGCTTGTATTAATCTTGAGTCTTGAATTTTGAAGTTTGAATCTGTTCTTCCTTAAACCATTCAACAAATTTCTCAATTCCCTCTTCAATTTTTGTCTGCGGATCGTAATTCAATAATTCTTTGGCTTTGGAAATATCGGCGTAGGTTTGCGGCACATCGCCGGGCTGGAGCGGTTTGCGGTCAATGACCGCCTCTCGGCCGAGATATTTTTCGATCAGGGAAATCAGTTCGTGAAGCTTGACCGTGTCCGATTCGCCTAAGTTTATCACTTCAAACATTGATCTGTCGTAAGCGATCGCCGCCCGGACGCCCTGAATTATGTCGTCAACGTATGTGTAATCCCGCCGCGTTGTACCGTCGCCGAAAACCGGTATCGGCTTTCCATCCGCAATGAGTCTGGCAAATTTATGGATCGCCAGATCGGGACGCTGAGCCGCTCCGTAAACGGTAAAGAACCTCAAACAGATAATTCTGATGCCGTAGAGATGCGAATAGGTGTGGCACAGAAGTTCGCCCGCCATTTTTGTCGCGGCATAGGGCGAGATCGGCTTTTGCGTTTTGTCTTCTTCGGCAAACGGAATTTTCTCGTTCTCGCCGTAAACGCTTGAGGACGAGCCGAAAACGAATTGGTTGACTTTAAAATCTTTCGCCAGTTCAAGGAGATTCAAAGTGCCTTCGATATTTGTTTCGGCATAACCCAGAGGATTTTCCAGAGACGGACGAACTCCGGCTTTGGCCGCCAGGTGAACGATCACGTCAAAACCGGTTTCGGCAAAGATCGTTTTCAGATTTTCAAAATCGCAGATGTCCGTTTCGAAGAGTTTGAAATTATCGTTATCAAAAAACGCCTCGATATTCCGGCGTTTTAATTCCGGCGAATAGAAATCGCTGAAATTATCAACCACCGAAACATTCCAGACACCTTCATTTAAAAGCCGCCTGACAAGATGCGAACCGATAAATCCCGCCCCGCCCGTAACTA
>JBGTRS010000036.1:0-306 GCA_041940665.1 Pyrinomonadaceae bacterium
ATTGATTAAACTTTATCAATTCTAAAGTACCGACACTTTGTTGGGTTTGCGAATTAAGTTTTGAAAAGTTAAAATTAACTTCACATAAACAAACTTTTCGGGTAAACAAATCAAAAGTAAATGAAAAAGCGTCTGATCAAATATGCGGTAGTTACGATTTGGCTCATTTTCGGTGCGGTATTTTTTGTTTTTGATGTGGCACGGAGCGAGAATATCTCCCGCGAAAATTATCACGAATGGATCTCCGAAACCTATGATTTCCGGTTTGGCGAAGACCGGCCCTTTACACCCGGAAATGCGACGACG